>CAMPGG010000030.1 GCA_946885335.1 uncultured Chitinophagaceae bacterium | reverse complement strand
ATTTGATTTAAAATGCAAAATGTAAAATGAAAAATTTTTCAGTCAAGCAAAATGTTTTATTGAATTACTTTATAAGTAATGAGCCTTTTCTAAATTCCATTTTCAAATTCTCAAATTCCCCAAATTTTCAAATTAACATCATCCTTCCCTCAAAGAGTGACCCGTTAAATTTATAAATACATCTTCCAAATTTGCTTTTTTCATTTCTTTAGGTCTTTCGAATCCTGAACTTACCAATTCATCTATTAATAAATCCGGAGTTGACAGTGCAACGATTTCTCCCGAATCAATGATCGCCACCCGGTCACATAACTTTTCCGCTTCATCCATATAATGGGTTGTCAGTATTACCGTAGTTCCCTTGTCCCGTATTTTTTTTATCAATTCCCAAAGATTTCGCCTTGCCTGTGGGTCAAGCCCCGTTGTTGGTTCATCCAGGAATACAATTTTGGGCTCATTGATCAAAGTGGTGGCTACCGAGAATCTTTGTTTTTGTCCACCACTTAACTCTTTAAATTTTGCTTTTGCTTTATCCTTAAGGTTCACCAATTCTAATAAATCCATAGGTGGCATTTTTCTATTGTACATGCCATTGAATAATTCAATTAATTCTGTAAGATTTAAATTGGGATAATACCCGCTGGATTGTAATTGCACACCAATGATCTTTTTAATTTCATCCGGTTGTTTATCCAGGTCAATCCCGTTAACGATCACTTTTCCACTCGTTTTTTCTCTCAATGTTTCAATGATCTCTAATGTGGTTGATTTACCTGCCCCATTGGGACCGAGTAATCCAAATATCTCTCCTTCATATACATCGAAGCTGATGCCTTTTACCGCTTTAAAACTACCGTAATTCTTAACCAGGTCTTTTATGGAAATGATCACAGGTGCCATGCAAATTTTTTATTTAGAACTTCCAATTATACTTTCTAATTCATCCATCATTTTCCGGCTGCCGATAAACATAGGTGTTCTTTGGTGAAGTTCCGTGGGTTGCACATCCAAAATAGCCTGGACACCGTCAGTTGCTATACCGCCAGCCACTTCAACAATAAATGCGAATGGATTACATTCATACATCAATCTTAATTTTCCACCCGGTTTATCCGTAGTTGCGGGATACATAAAAATACCTCCCTTGATCAGGTTGCGGTGAACATCTGAAACCATACTGCCAATATATCTTTGCGTGTATGGGCCACCGTTAGTTTTGTTTTTGTACTGGCATTTGGTAATATATTCCCTCACCTTTTCACTGTACTGGAAAAAATTACCGTGGTTAACAGAATAAATCTTTCCATCATCCGGACAGCGAAGATTGGGATGACTTAAACAAAACTCCCCGATGGAAGGATCAAGTGTAAATCCATTTACACCCCGGCGTGTTGCATAAACCAACATGGTCGATGAACCATAAACGATATATCCGGCTGCTACCTGTTTACGTCCCTTTTGTAAAAAATCTTCTTTGGTTACAAGTGTTCCTTTTGGACTAACCCTGCGGAACACACTAAAAATAGTTCCGATAGAGACATTAACATCAATATTACCGCTGCCATCCAACGGATCAAAAAGGCAAACGTATTTTGAGTTCTTACTTATTTCATCATCGAAAGCAACAAAATCATCCATTTCTTCACTACCGATGCCTGCACAACTGATTCCATGTTGCAATGCTCCCATAAATTGATTGTTGGCAAATTCATCCAGTTTCATCACATCTTCTCCCTGCACATTCGTTTTACCAGCATTTCCTAATATATCCACCAGGCCGGCTTTATTCACTTCAACATTCACCCTTTTTGCAGCAAGGCCCATATCTCTTAATAGGCTACTGAGTTCACCTGTTGCTTTTGGAAAATCACGAAGACCCTGTATCGTAAATTCATCTAAGGTTAATACGTTCCTGTTAAAACCATTCATACTTCAGCAATTTTTTATAAGTAAATTTTGCTGACAAATGTAAGTGATTAATATGGGGAGATAAAGGGAGTATTTAAATCCTTCATATATCGTTTGCAGGTATTTATAAACGATTTCGTCCGCTGGTTTTAAAGTCAGCCTCCTATCTTTGCCATCTTAAAAAACAGGTATGCAGATCTTTAAGTTTGGCGGGGCATCAGTTAACAGCGTGGAACGAATTAAAAAAGCAGTTGAAATCCTTCTTCAATATAAAAATGAAAAAACATTGGTGGTTATCTCCGCCATGGGAAAAACGACCAATGAACTCGAATTAGTTGTACATGCTTTTTACGAAGGAGATAAAGAAAAATCGCTTTCCCTGTTCAGGGAAATAAAAAACAAGCATTTGGATATTGCGGCAGAATTGCTTGAAAAACCTCTACCCATACTTCTTGATTTTTTTACCGAAGTGGAATGGTTGCTGCATGATAAACCGGTAAAGCATTTTGATTATTATTATGACCAGGTTGTTTGCGTTGGTGAATTATTATCCACCGCTATTGTAAGTGCTTATTTAAATGAAACCGGTATTCAAAATCAATGGCTCGATGTTCGGGATATCTTCCGGACGGATAATAATTTCCGCGATGCATTCATTGATTATCCACAAACAACATTAAATATTGATGCTATTGTTCGCCCTGCATTTGAACAAAACAATTTAATTGTAACACAGGGTTTTATTGGCGCCACATCAGATAATGAAAGCACTACACTTGGTCGCGAAGGAAGTGATTTTAGCGCCGCTGTATTCGCCAATATTTTAGATGCAGAAAAACTGGTGATCTGGAAAGATGTGCCTGGTGTAATGAATGCAGATCCTAAAAAATTTCCCGACGCCGTTTTAATTCCGGAATTAAGTTATTTGGAAGTTATTGAAATGGCCTATTATGGCGCACAGGTCATTCATCCAAAAACGATAAAACCACTGCAGAACAAACAGGTACCGTTATACGTAAAATCATTTTTGGATCCGGCATTACCTGGCACGGTGATCAAAAAAATGGTCATGAAAGATCTTCCTCCCATGACCATTTTTAAAGAGAAGCAGGTAATGATCGACATGCGAACCAAAGATTTTTCATTTGTTGGCGAACAACATGTTACCCGTTTATACCAGTTATTTCAACTGCATAAATTAAAACCCAACCTGACCCAGAATACGGCCATTAGTTTTTTATGTGTAATGGATGATCATGAAGAAAAAATTGAACAACTTTCTTTGGAAGCTTCTGAATGGTTTGAAGTGAATGTGTTAAAAGGATTGCAGTTATTAACGATCAGGCATTATAACGAAAGTTATTTATCCAGGATGATAGAAAACCGTAAAATCTTATTGAGACAGGAAACGCCGGAGGTTGTACAAGTTTTAATGGCTGGTTAAGCTGGTTGAAAGATCGATCGTAAAACTTTGTTTCATCTTTTTTGCAACCGCTTTATCGTGCAACATAGCTGGTTTCCAGTTTGGCATCTTTTCCAGCCTGGTGATCAGGTCATCATCAAAATCTTTATTAACACCATTGATTACTTTAAAATTAGTAGGTGTGCCATCTTTATCAACAATGAATTCAACCTGCACATGAGCCTTTGTAACGTTACCGGGTAGTTGATCCGACATTTCTTTACCAACTTTATCCAGGTACTTGAGAAATGCATTTCCACCGCCTGGAAATTCAGGCCATTGATGAACAACCTCTGCCAGGTCCGTAATATTTCTTTGGCGATGAACAACAGCCGGCTTTACAACTTTTGGTTTTACTATTTCCTTATGAACGGTATGAACCATGTATAAGCCTTTATCATCCGTTGAGATGACAGGGAGTTGTTTAAATTTTTCGAAATAATCATAAGCTTCTTCCAATTTGGCTGTAAAAGGTTTCAGCGAAGGATTATTAAACATCAGGTTGTTTAAATAGGTCTGGCTTCTTTTCACATTAAACCGGATAGGAAAAATATGTACGGGGATAAAATCCTGCCCCTGGTTTTTTGCATGTGCCGAAAGAATATAAATTTCTTCGATCTGCGGATCGGTAACAGGAATACAGCCTACTGTCACGCAACTGCCATGAATATAAATATCGCCACCCGGTCTTTGCACATCACTTAAAATGCGATCAGAAGAATTAGGATAATTAATTCCTAAGGATAAATGATACGAACTTTTGGGATTGAATTCATTGATATAATAAAACCCTTCCGGAACCTGGTAATCACCTTCTATGCGTTTGGGACCTAACGTGCCCGCTAATGCGCAAACTTTATAGGTTTTAAATAATTCAAATTTATCCTGTATTTTATCTTTCACCCATATCTCTAACTGGCTGTCATATTTAAAGGATCGTATATAAATATAATTTGCAGGCCATTTTAAATTTTTCTCTTTGAATTGTTTTTGCAGATCATCTTCCCTGCGATTCATGGCCTCACTGGCACGGGGGAACGCTTTCTGGTAATCTATAAATGTTGAAGTTGCATTATAGGATGTTCCACCTTTTTGCGCAGATACGGATTGTAATACCAGGCTGGAAGCAATTACGAGCAAAATTTTATTTACAGAAATCATATAAAAAAAACGGTCTGTTTCAGAATTTATTATAAATAGATGTTCAGCCTTGTAAATATAGCCTGAAATAAAAAAAAATTCATTCAGAAGTTATGCAGAAACGGGAAACAATGTGAATATTAACAATTGTTTCCCGCTTGCATTTAATAAAAAAAATGATTATAAATTACCCCTGGCCTCCTGCTCTCTTTCTATGGCTTCAAATAAGGCTTTAAAATTTCCTTTTCCAAAACTTTTTGCGCCCTTGCGTTGAATGATCTCGAAAAACAAAGTGGGCCTGTCCTCTACCGGTTTACTGAATAATTGCAGCAGGTAACCTTCGTGATCACGATCTACCAGTATGCCCAATTCTTTCAACGGTTCCAGGTCTTCATCAATATGTCCCACCCTGTCCGTCAGATCATCATAATATGAACTGGGAACTTTTAAAAATTCCACACCGCGGCTCATTAATTCTCTTACCGTTTTAACAATATCGCTGGTAGCTAAAGCCACATGCTGCACGCCTTCTCCATCATAGAAATCAAGATATTCTTCCACCTGGCTTTTCTTCTTTCCTTCTGCCGGTTCATTGATTGGGAATTTTACATAGCCATTTCCACTGCTCATTACCTTGCTCATTAATGCAGAATATTCCGTGGAAATATCTTCATCATCAAAAGTCAGGATGTTTTTAAAACCCATCACTTCTTCGTAAAATTTTACCCATACATTCATCTGGTTCCATCCAACATTTCCTACACAATGATCCACATATAATAATCCGGTTTCTGGTGGCTGATAATGCGGATTATTCCATGCACGAAATCCCGGCATAAATATGCCTGAATAATTTTTTCGTTCTATAAATAAATGAACGGTATCGCCATAAGTTTTTATTCCGCTCATTACCACCTCACCATCTGCATCGCTTGTATGCACTGGTTCCATATAACTGGTGGCTCCCCTTTTGGTCGTTTCCTCCCATGCTTTTGTGGCATCATCAACCATCAATGCAAGGGATTTTACACCATCTCCATGTTTATAAATATGATCGGCTATTTCATTACCTGCACGCAGAGGCGTGGTCAGCATGAAAGTGAGTTTGTTTTGACGCACCACATAACTTGCCCTGTCCCGGACACCTGTTTCCGGACCTGCATAAGCTAATGCCTGGAAACCAAAAGCACTCATGTAATAATGTGCAGCCTGCTTTGCATTGCCCACATAAAATTCAACGTAATCGGTTCCGTGTAATGGTAAAAAATCAGTTTGTTGGGCAACTGTATTATTAGTTTGCGTATCCATTAAATCAGACATGTTTATTTTTTTAAATCAGCAATAGAATATTTAATCACCGTCCCTTGCGTCGCACTCTTGTACAACAGCAATTCTATTGAGCTAGTCGTGGTACATACTTAAGCATTCAACCAGCAAAAAATATTGCAGCCGCTGGTCATGAAAACGTTTGTGGGGATAATCAGGACGCATGTCACAAATTTAGTTGATTAGTTGATTATGTTGAAATGTTGATAGGTCTGGCGGTGACATAGCTGTATATCTGTTAAATTGATATTCGTTTATAAGTTTCGAAAATGAGCCTAATTCCAAATTACCAATATACAAATTCCAAGTTTTCAACTATTCAACATAGTCAACATATCAACATTTCAACATACCATCCAATCAACTGATCAACTATCTTTGCACCGCATTATGAAAAAAATTGGAATCTTAGGTGGTGGCCAACTGGGCCGTATGTTATTACAATCCGCCATTAACTACCCCGTTCAAACCTATATTTTAGAAAATGATGAAAACTGTCCCGCAGCTCATCTCTGTCATCATTTTACAAAAGGAGACATCCGGAATTTTGATGCGGTATATAATTTTGGTAAAAACCTGGATGCCATTACCATTGAAATTGAAAATGTAAATGTTGAAGCTCTCGAAAAACTGGAATCGGAAGGCGTAAAAATTTTTCCCCATCCTTCGGTTTTAAAAACCATCAAAAATAAAATCTTACAAAAACAATATTATAACAGCCAGGAAATACCCACTGCCGCCTTTGTTATAACCCAAAACAAACTGATACTGCAAGAACATGCCAACTTTTTGCCTGCGGTTCATAAACTGGCCGAAGGCGGTTATGACGGTCGTGGTGTGGTGATTTTATCTTCAGGAGCAGATTTAGATGCAGGCTTTGATGAACCTGCCGTATTGGAAAAAATGGTTGCCGTTGATAAAGAAATTTCCATCATTGTTGCAGTAAATGAAAAAGGTGAGATGGCCCTCTATCCACCAGTTGAAATGGTTTTTGATAAGGATCTGAATCAACTCGATTACCAGATTTGTCCTGCAGGTGTAACCGAAAAAACTTTGTGGAAGCTTGAAGCATTTGCCCGTACGGTTGTAAAGAATTTTAAATCGCCCGGTATTTTTGCGGTAGAACTTTTTGTTGACCGGCAGGGCGAAGTTTTTGTAAACGAAACCGCACCCAGGGTACATAACAGTGGTCATCATACCATTGAAGCACATTTCAGTTCTCAATTCGATATGTTATGGAGAATCATGCTGGATTTTCCATTAGGTAATACCGCTCCAATACTTCCTTCCGTAATGATTAATGTGATCGGGGCTGAAAATTTTTCCGGCCCTGCGGTTTATGAAGGTCTTGAAGACGTATTAAAAATGGAACATGTTTTTGTTCACTTATATGGAAAGGCTGAAACAAGACCCGGTAGAAAAATGGGTCATATGACTATCCTTAGCCGCGACCGGGTTGATCTTGTTCACCAGGTAAATAAACTAAAACGGATGTTGATTGTTAAATCCTGATTGATTCCATTTATCATGCATATCAACCTTTCATACAAAATGAAAATCGTTTGCAGGAATTAGGATTTATTAACGTCTAAACATCTACCTATTCTTTTATCTTCATTTCTAAATAGTTGTAACGCTGACCATGAACCAACATTTAAAATTTTTTACATATACCATCATTCTGTTGTCCGCAGTTATTTCTTCATGTGGAAGTAATGATAAAAAGATCGGTCCTCCCAGTGCCGGTGCCGCCAGGCCCAACCCGGTTATTAATGTGAGCGGGTACCTGGTAAAAACCCAGACCATTACAGAAAACATTGAAGTTGGCGGAACTTTATTGGCCAATGAATCGACTGAAATACACCCGGAAATCTCCGGACGTTTAGTGTACCTGAATGTAAATGAAGGAAGAAATGTGGCTCGTGGCGCTTTGATCGGTCGCATTTATGATGGTGACTTGCAGGCCCAATTAAAAAAATTAAAAGTGCAGCTGGATATTGCCCGCCAAACGCAAAGCCGTTTTGGGGAATTATTGAAAGTACAGGGTATCAGTCAACAGGAATATGACCAGGCATCTTTACAGGTTAGTAATATTTTGGCTGATATGGATATTGTAAGGGCCGATATTACTAAAACACAAATTCGTGCGCCTTTCAGCGGTAAACTTGGATTAAAGAATATTAGCCCTGGTGCCTATGTTACACCGGCAACGGTTGTTGCAACTATTCAGCAGGTAAGTCAACTGAAGCTGGATTTTACGGTTCCCGAAAAATATTCCGGGCAAGTCAGGAATGGGCAGTATATAAATTTTACCGTGGATGGCAGTGATAAAAAATATTCAGCAAGAGTAATGGCGATTGAATCTTCTGTTGCGCAAGCCACAAGGAGTCTGAATGTTCGTTCCATCGTTCAAAATAATGATGGCCAGTTATTGCCGGGAGCATTTGCAAAAGTGGTATTGAACTTTGCCCCAAATGAAAATGCGATCATGGTACCGGCACAGGCGGTTATACCGCAGGCCCGCGGCAAAAAGATGATCCTTGCCCAAAAGGGTAGCCCGGTATTTGTAGAAGTTACAACCGGGTACAGGGACTCGGTAAATGTGCAGGTTACAAGCGGGTTGAATGTTGGCGATACGGTTGTATTAACAGGATTGTTAAGCATCAAACCTGAAAGCAAGATCAATGTGAACAAATTAGTAAACTAATACCTTTTCATTTTTTGAAAGAGCCTGGTAATTTATGAATATATCTGAACTGAGTTTAAGGCGACCTGTATTAGCCGTGGTGATGAATATCGTCATCGTGGTTTTTGGTATTATCGGTTTTAATTTTCTTGGCGTCAGAGATTATCCGGCCATCGATCCTCCTAATATTAATGTAAGTACATCCTACCCTGGTGCCAATGCAGATATTATCGAATCGCAGATCACCGAACCGCTGGAGAAAGCAGTTAATGGAATTGCCGGTATCAGGAATATTACTTCTTCAAGCAGTTCCGGATCCAGCCGAATAAATGTTGAATTTGATTTGAGTGTAGATCTTGAAGCTGCGGCTAATGATGTACGTGATAAAGTATCGCAGGCTTCCCGTTCCTTACCCGATGATTTGGAAGCACCACCTGTTGTATCTAAAGCAGATGCCAGTGCGGAGTCCATCATTTCCATGACGATCCAGAGTAATACCAGGAACCAATTACAGATCACTGAATATGCAACCAATGTTTTGGTTGAAAGATTACAAACTATTCCCGGTGTTAGTGGTGTGCAGATTTGGGGTGAAAAGAAATATGCTATGCGTATTTGGTTTGATCCTGCAAAACTGACGGCCTATCAATTAACTCCCGCTGATGTTCAAGCCGCACTTCAACGGGAAAATGTGGAATTGCCATCAGGGAAAATCACTGGTGAAACCACTGACCTGACCGTGCGGACATTCGGTCGTTTAAATACGGAAGAAGAATTCAACAATATCATTATTAAAAATGAAGGTGGAAGTACTGTACGGATAAAAGACATTGGTGAAGCTGTTTTGGGCCCCGAAAATGAAGAAACTATTTTGAAAGAAAGTGGTACGCCCATGATCGCCATTGCCATTGTACCGTTGCCGGGTTCTAACTATGTTTCCATTTCAGAGGAATTTTATAAAAGATTTGAACAATTAAAAACCGAAGTTCCGGAGGATATCCGCCTGGATATCGCAATGGATCAAACGAAGTTTATCAAACGCTCCATTGCGGAAGTTGAAGAAACCCTGATCATTGCATTGGTATTGGTTGTACTGGTAATCTTTTTGTTTTTCAGGGAGTGGCTGATCGCACTTCGTCCACTGATTGATATTCCTGTTTGTTTGATTGGAGCATTTTTTATTATGTATGTGGCTGGATTTACCATCAATGTATTAACCCTGCTGGCCATTGTATTGGCCACCGGCCTGGTGGTGGATGATGGTATCGTTGTAACGGAAAATATTTATAAAAAGATTGAAAGGGGAATGAACAAATGGCAGGCTGCCCGGGACGGATCCAAGGAGATCTACTTCGCGGTTATAGCCACATCCATAACCCTTGCAGTGGTTTTTTTACCCATCATATTTTTAGAAGGATTTGTAGGAAGATTATTCCGGGAATTTGGTATCGTGGTGGCGGGTGCCGTGTTGATTTCCGCTTTTGTTTCATTGACACTTACACCGGTACTGAACGTATATGTAGCTAAGAAATCTCATAAACATTCCTGGTTTTATAGAAAGACAGAACCTTTTTTTGTATGGATGGAAAATTCATACAGAAACAGCTTGCAGAAATTTATGAAGGTGCGGTGGATCGCAGTGATCATTGTGGCAGCCTGTTTCGGAATTATTTATTTTATTGGTGGAAGTCTTCAATCTGAATTGGCTCCCATGGAAGATCGCAGCCAGTTCAGACTTTCCGTTACCGCACCTGAAGGAACTTCTTTCTATGCAATGGACAGTTATATTGACAGCCTCAATAAACTGATGATGGATTCTATTCCTGAAAAAAATTCTGTGCTTAGTGTAACCTCTCCGGGATTTACAGGTTCAGGTTCTGCCAATTCAGGTTTTGTCCGGGTACGTTTGGTTGATCCGGAACTGCGGGAACGATCGCAAAAAGAAATTGTAAGCATGGTTAACCGAAACCTGCCAAAATATAACCAGGGACGGGCTTTTGCTATTGAAGATCAAACCATCTCCGTTAGTCGCCGGGGTGGTTTACCGGTTGCATTCGTAATTCAGAATAATGATTTTGAAAAGATCAGGGAAGTGTTGCCTAAATTTTTGGACGAAGCAAATAACAGTCCTGTATTTCAAAGTGTAGATGCAGATCTAAAATTTAATAAACCTGAATTACAAATAGATATCAATCGGTTAAAAGCAAGTGAATTAGGTATTGCAGTTGAAGATATCGCTTCAACACTTCAACTGGCATTAAGTAACCGCCGGTTTGGCTATTTTACCAAAGAAGGAAAACAATACCAGGTAATGGGCCAGGTTGCAAGATCAGAAAGAGATGATCCTACTGATTTGCGAAGTATTTATGTACGCAATAATGCCGGTGAAATGATCAGCCTGGATAACGTAGTTACTTTTAGCGAACAAACGGCCCCTCCTACTATTTATCATTTCAACAGGTATAAATCAGCAACAGTGTCTGCTGGTCTTGCACCAGGAAAAACGATCGGAGATGGCATTGCTGAAATGCAAAGAATTTCTGATGGTTTACTGGATGAAACTTTTGCCACTCAATTATCAGGTGCTTCCAGGGATTTTGCAGACAGTTCAAGCAACACCAGTTTTGCATTGATACTTGCATTGGGTTTGGTGTTTTTAATTTTGGCGGCACAGTTTGAAAGTTTTGTAGATCCGTTTATCATTATGATCACCGTGCCACTGGCTATTGCCGGTGCGGTATTAACACTTTGGATATTTGGGCATACGATCAATATATTTTCACAGATCGGGATGATCATGCTGATAGGTTTAGTGACCAAGAATGGTATCCTGATCGTGGAATTTGCAAACCAGCAAAGAATTAAAGGAATGGCAAGAACAGATGCCGCAGTATATTCCGCTGTACAACGTTTGCGACCCATCCTGATGACGACATTGACCATGAGTTTCGGCGCCTTACCACTTGCATTATCATTGGGAGCCGCGGCAACCAGTCGTATACCATTGGGCATTGTTATTGTGGGTGGCTTGTTATTCTCATTGGTTTTGACATTGTACGTTATCCCTGTTATATATTCTTATCTGTCATCTAACAAAAAAAGAAGTGAACTGGATAATATTCCTGAAGCTTTCATTGATGAAAAAAATGAAAAATTGGTTGAACATGTTTAGGACCGTTCAGTTCCGTATTAAAATTGTTTGTGCATGCCTGTTAGGTTTGTTTACGCAGGTGTCCGATGCACAACAATTATTGACTATTGAGCAGGCTATCGGAACAGCATTGCAAAACAATTACGAGATCCAGCTGGCACAAAATGATTCCGCATCTGCCGCACTGGATGCTTCATATACTTACGCAGCATTTTTGCCCCGATTGAATGCTGGAGCAGGCGCCACCTGGAATAACAATAACCAGAAACAAAATTTTGCGGATGGCACTAAAAGAGAACAAAACGGTGTTCGGTCAAGTAATATCAATTCTTCCTTAAACCTGAACTGGACTTTATTCGATGGATTGAAAATGTTTGCAACCCGCGATCGGATTGAAGAATTAGCCCGTTTGGGTGAATTGGGATTAAAGCGCCAGGTCATTAATACCGTGGCCGCGGTTATCAATACCTATTATGATATTGTTCGGCAAAAACAACAACTGGTAGCCTTTGAAGAACAGATGTCTGTTATGGAAGAACAGGTCAAACTTTCACAGCGCAGGTTAGAAATTGGTGTTGGTGCCAAGCCGGAAGTATTACAAGGTTCCATAGATTTAAATACCTTAAAAACAAACCAGCTACGGCAAATCACGCTGATCGACCAGTTGAAAGATGCCCTGAACCAGTTAATGAATGTTGAACCTGCAGCTACTTACGAAGTGAGTGACAGCATCCCGGTTGATAAAAATATTATACTGGGAGATATTGTTTCCGGCGCTGAAATGTCCAATGCAGAATTATTGATTGCCCGAAAAAATATTGAAATTGCCAAATTAACACTGGAAGAAAGAAAGGCTGAACGTTTGCCCATCGTATCTTTTAATTCAGCGTATAATTTTTCAAAGACAGACAATAAAACGACAGTAAATCCATTTGCACCTTTATTTAACCAGAATGCCGGATTAAATTATGGGTTTACCGCAAGCATCCCTATTCTGAATAATTTAAATACCCGACGGCTGATGAAACAGGCACAACTGGATATAGATTATAACGAGATCATTTACCAGCAACAGCGTTCTCAGGTGAACCTTGCCGTTATGCAATCATTTAAAGATTATGAATTCCAGAAGAAAGCACTTGAAATAGAAGAAAATAATATTGAACTGGCAAGAGAAAATGCCAGTATCATCATGGAACGTTACCGGCTTGGAGTTTCTACATTCCTGGAATTAAGAGAAGCCCAGCGTGATTTGGAAAATGCCTATAACCGGGTTATCGCAACGCGTTACAACACCAAACTTGCGGAAACAGAATTACTCAGGCTGAAAGGCGATCTCGTCAGGTAGTTTTGTGTAAGGTTCATTGATTGTCGCTATTTTTGATATTCTGTGATAATCCTAATTTTTCTTTTCACCCCTTATTTCACCACATAAATTGATCGAACGGATGGCGCAATCAACCAAATCAAAAAATCAATCGAAAGTTTTAGTTGGCATTATTATGGGCAGTGACAGCGACCTGGAAATAATGAAATCGGCTGCAGATATTTTAAATGAATTTGGGATACCAGCAGAAGTTACAGTCGTTTCAGCTCATCGCACACCCTTGCGGATGGTTGAATATGCGCAACAGGCAAAAGACAGGGGTTTGAAGGTGATCATTGCAGGTGCCGGTGGCGCCGCGCATTTACCAGGCATGGTTGCTTCTATAACAACACTACCCGTAATTGGGGTGCCTATAAAATCTTCTAATTCCATTGATGGATGGGATTCTGTTTTATCGATTTTGCAAATGCCCAATGGAGTGCCAGTCGCTACCGTTGCTTTAAATGGCGCCAAAAACGCTGGTTTATTGGCTGCTGAAATCATTGGCACATTTGATGAAGCCGTATCTCAAAAATTAGTTGATTACAAATTAAACATGCAGGAAGAAGTTTTGAAAAAAGTGCAAAAACTTAAGCATGAAGGACTGGATAATTTCTATGATCAATAATAAAAATTACTGGTTGATTGCTTTGTGCTGCCTGCTCTTCTTAGGCGCCTGCAATGAAAAATATACCCTAACAGACTATACCCGGCTTAGCCATTTCCCTTCTGGTTCTGCCATTGAATTTAAAAGAGATTTTTATTATTTAGCAGGTGATGATGCTAATTACCTCCTGAAGCTTGATAAAAACTGGAAAGCCACTGACAGTGTTATTTTATCTACGCATACAGGAAAAAGAATCTCTAAGGATATCAAACCGGATATTGAAGCCACAACTTTTTTATTTGGATCGCGAAATAATTTATTCCTGGTTGGGTCGGGATCGCTTAGTCCTTACCGTGATTCCATGATTGTATTAAATGTGGATTCCAATCAAAAGACCATCTATCCCTTGTCAGTTTTTCATCAACGGCTTAAACGTGCAGGCATAAGCGAAATAAATATTGAAGGCGCTGCTTCTACACCATGGGGTTTAATTCTTTCCAACAGGGGGCATAATAATAACCGTAAAAATCACCTCGTATTTACATCCAATGACTTTTTTGAAGATCAGCAGGATGCCGAATTCAGGATTGCAACAATTGGTGTAAACATGGATTCAACTGCTGCTTTCACCGGTATTTCCGGACTGTGTTATTCAGGGATGAGTGACCGGTTACTATTAACGGTTTCCACAGA
This sequence comes from uncultured Chitinophagaceae bacterium, assembly GCA_946885335.1. Next base: position 4,313 of record CAMPGG010000030.1, on the reverse strand, counting down.
AAATACAGAAAGCAGTTACAAAGATGGCGAAATAGGCAAAAGCTATTTGTGGATAGTGGAAGATATTTCATCCAAAAGAAGATTCATGGGTATGAATCCCAACCAGGTGATAGATTTGGTAAAGATCGATAAACGTTTTATAGGTCAAAAGATTGAATCAGTAAGTATCACGCATGAAACCAACAAAATATTGGAAGTGGTATTGGTAGCGGATAATGATAATGGAGAAACCGGTCTTTTTAAATTATTGATTCAAAAAAAATAAACTAATTCTTTATTTCAAGAACAGTAAACTCCTGCTCTAACGTTAATGAATGTTCGTAGATTTTTTGAATGAATTCAGGTCCATACATTGCATAATAATAAAGCAGGTTATCATAACGTTCCTGCAATCCGTCCTTTGGAAATAACCGGTCTTTAATTTTTTCAATTTGTCTTTGCTGGTCACCAAATTTTCTTTTTTCAGCTCTCAGCATTTTCTTTTCCAGTTCTTTCAACTTTTCCAATTGCTGCGTTTTTAATTTTTCAACATGCTGAATTAAAGTTGAATCAACTGATCCTGCCTGCTTAATTAAACTTTCATACAGGTCATTTGATTTTTGATAAGTACCATTCAAAGACAATTCGAGTTTTGAATCTTCTGTAACTTTTTTATTGATGATTTCTTCAACCGGCAAAAAGATATCATCCACGCCCAGGTTAAGTTTTTGGGCCAGGTTTTTCCATTTTTCTTCAATAATTAAAAATGAATTTCGTAAAACCAATACAGGAAATGGTACGTTGTAATGATTGAATAATGCTTTTAATTGTAACCAGTAAGCCAGCTCGCCACCGCCACCAATAAAAGCAATATTTGGTAAAATGGTTTCCTGGAAAACGGCTCTTAAAATAACGTTCGGACTAAAACGTTCAGGATGCATTTCAAGTTCATTCAATATTTCATCTTTGGAAAATGTAAGGCGGGTTCCATGCACCACGTAATGATCGTTGACCCATTCAATACGGCTGCGTATTTCATCCACCATATAAAATAAATTGATCTCTCTGGGTTTGGCCTGGATCTTATAATTTTCATCCAGCTTTGCAGAAGTTTTCTCAACGATGTCGGAAGCCAATTGTTTTAAAAGATCATCCCGGAAAATAGCAGTCATTTGTTTTTTTAATGCAGGATGATCAGCGATTAAAACAATCAATCCATATTGACCAAACAATGCATCGATAAATTTAAAAGTAGCCTGTTGTATGGTTTCCCCTTCTTTGAAACAATGATATAGTAATTGAATAACCTCTTTACCGTGCGGGAAAATGCCTAATTGACCATCAAGTGTTTCAATGATCTTAATAAGTTCTTTATCTGTTTTCATCCGGCCAAATGCGCCGGTTTGTTTAGTGTTCCATTCTTTCTTTTCACCATCCAGGTAAAAATGTCCCAGTTCATCAAAGTCTGCATCTTCAGATCCCATATAGTATACCGGCACAAATGAATAGCCTGGTAATGATTGCTGAAGATGTTCAGCCAATTTTATGGAATGTAAAATCTTATAAATAAAATACAAAGGCCCCGTAAATAAATTGGGTTGGTGTGCAGTGGTGATGGTAAAACAATTTTCTTCAGCCAGTTTATTGATGTTACTAGTTACTTTTTCATTTGGAGAAATGTTTTTGTATTGTTCATTCAAAACATTTACCAAAACCTGGCGGTCTGTTCTGTCATTTTCTCTTTGCTTTATCTGTTGTTGAACACCCGCAATGGATGGTGTATTTGAATAAAATGGTTGAAGCGTTTCAGCACGGTCTATATAATCTAAAACAATATTGGAAAATGCATTAGCCTGCCTGTAAGGAATTCTGAATGATGTACAATTCATAATAGTTGCAAAAATAAAGAATGGAGTATGTAAAAAATGGCCGGGTTGTTAAAGTATTAGCCAAATCTTTCAACATGAAAAGCTTTCATTTCAATGCTTGTTTCCTGGTTGTCAATTATTTCTTCAACCAGTTTACCCGTAGCTGCGCACAACGACATGCCCAGCATAGCATGCCCGCTTGCAATCACCAGGTTTTTGTATTTGCTATGGCGGCCAATATATGGCAATCCATCAGGACTAAGCGGTCGCAATCCACTCCAGGCTTGTTTACCGGTTGGGAAAGTTACCGGGAGGTTTGGATAATATTTATGCGCCGCATTAAAAATCGCTTTTGCTCTTTGCGGTAATGGGGCGCTGTCAATTTCATTGATCTCCATGGTGCCGCCCATACGCAAGGTATTTCCCCAGGGAGTCATGGCTACCCGGTTATCAATTAAAATAGCGGGATAATGTAAATTAGGCTGCACATTTTCAAAGGTCATGCTGTAACCCTTACCTGCCTGCAGAAGCAACCGGATTCCTAGTTGGGAACTCACCAGCGGTAACCAGGAACCTGTAGCAAGTACCAATTCATCACAATCAATTTTTTCTTCTTCAATCAAAACCGCATTTACTTTATCGCCTGATTTTTCAAAACCTGTAACGGTGCTGTTTAAACGAAATTCCACCTTGTTTTTTTCCAGGTGGTCTTTTAGGGTTTTCATGAAATCGCCGGGATGCAAATGACAATCGCCAGGGTATAAAACACCTCCCCTTACATTCACTTCAACTTCCGGTTCCAGGTCCTGGACTTCGATTGCACTGTAAACACGTGCTTCAATTGATAATTCTCTTGCTTTTCTTGCCAGTTCAATTTCATGCTTTTCTGTTTTCGGTTCTTTATACAACATCAGGATGCCCTTTTCTTCCATCCGAAAATGGTTGCCCAGGTCATCCTTTATTTGGCTGGTAAGATCCCTGCTAAGTTGTAAAATGTTATGGAGATGAGGAATATTCCTGTTCATGGTCTTTTCATTCGCATTGCGCCAGAAAGTATAACTCCACCTGGCCAGGTCTGCATTTAACCTTGGTTTGATGTAAAATGGAGATGAACTGCTCATCATCCATTTTAATCCTTTTAAAACCATTCCTGGTGAAGCAAGCGGAATAAAATGACTGGGGGAAACATAACCTGCATTTCCAAAAGATGTTCCATCAGTAATATTTCCTTTATCGATAATAGTAATCTCATGTCCTTCTTTTTGCAAATAATAAGCACTGCAAAGTCCAATAACACCACCACCGACAATAACTATTTTCATTTTTTTTGTTAGATTTTAAATCAATATTAAAGAACACTAAAACCAAAAGCATATGGATCATCACCAGGGTCGATGCTGATGGTGTTTTCACCATAAATTTTTGCCCATCCTTCTATTGATGGCCGGATGGCGGGCTTTCCACCTATTTCAGTCACCTCTTCTATCCTGCCGGTAAACTTGCTGCCAATGATACTTTCATGAATAAAGTCTTCCCCTTTTTTCAATTTGCCTTTTGCAAACCATTGGGCCATTCGTGCACTGGTTCCTGTTCCGCATGGTGAGCGGTCAATGGCTTTGTCGCCATAAAAAACGGCATTCCTTGCAGTGGAAGTTTCATCCATTACTTCTCCTGTCCATAATATATGCGAACAGCCCCTGATGCTTGCATCTTCCGGGTGTTCAAATGAATATTTGGCATTGATATTTTTTCTTAATGCTCTTGCCCATTCAATTAACTGCGAGGCAGAATAATTTTGCAAACCTTTAAAATTCGGTTGTATGTCAACGATAGCATAAAAATTTCCACCATAAGCAACATCGATATTCAATTCACCTAACACCGGGCAATCTGCCACCAGGTCTGACGAATGTAAATAGGAAACTACATTGGTAAGTTTTACGGATGAAACTTTTTCCCCAGCCATTTGATACGAAATTTCTATTAAACCTGCAGGGGTTTCCAGCCTAACCTTGCCAGGTGTTTTCGGTTTGATCAAACCTTTTTCAATTCCGATCGTGATGGTTCCAATGGTTCCATGTCCGCACATAGGCAGGCAACCGCTCGTTTCTATAAATAAAACGGCTATATCATTTTCAGGATCATGTGCAGGATAGAGGATGCTTCCACTCATCATGTCATGCCCACGGGGTTCAAACATCAACCCTTTGCGGATCCAGTCAAATTCTTTTAAAAAATGTTGTCTTTTTTCACTCATGTTGCGACCCTGGAGTATTGGACCGCCTTCTTTAACAAGTCTTACCGGGTTACCGCAAGTATGCGCATCAATACAATGAAAAATGTTCATGAAGAAATGATGATTTCGGCTACAAGATATTATTTATTACGATCAAATAATTTGATATTAAGCAGATGTCAGTCTTTTTCATGACACAAAAACGGGTGCAATAATATATCTCTTGGTAG
>CAMPGG010000029.1 GCA_946885335.1 uncultured Chitinophagaceae bacterium | reverse complement strand
GTCTTTACCTTAATAAAATTTTAAGAGTTAATAGGATCTTTTCGGGTTACCGTCAAATAATTTCTAACATGAACCAGCTGTTCCCACTGCCCCTTTACACTTTTCTGAAAATTGCATTTAAGAATGGTGGTTTTTCAATTCGAAAAATAAAAAATATCACTCCATGGTTTATTAAAACTGTTTTATTTGAACCTGTGCGCTGGGCAGAGTTAGGATTCTATAACCGAAAGATCAATCAGCATTCCATTCAAAAACATCCGTTGTTTGTTCTCGGTTATTACAGGAGCGGCACTTCTTATTTGCATCAATGCCTGGTACAGGATGACCGCTTTGGGTATCATTCCAATTACCAAATGGTTTTACCTGAAGTGATGCTTACTACCGAAAAAACATTGCTGCCCGTATTCGAATCTGTTTGCCGTCTTTTTAAAATAAAAGATTCGGTACACAGGGTACCGTTGTCTTTTCGTTTTCCCGGGGAAGAGGATGCAACGATGACAACTTATCTTGATTCCCGTAGCTCACAATGGGGATACTTTTTACCTAAAATGATGAATGAGCATTTTCAGAAATTTGTAATGTTTGACAATGTTGATCAATCAGAAATTGAAGGCTGGAAAAAATCGTTTGTTTACCTGCTTAAAAAAATTTCTTTAGCTAATCAGCAAAAACAACTGGTACTAAAGAGCCCACCCAACACGGCAAGAATAAAATTGCTGCTTTCTATTTTTCCGGATGCAAAATTCATTTTCATTCACCGTAATCCCTATGAAGTTTATGCATCCAACAAAAAATTCTGGCAAGTGGTGCAACGGCAATTTGCCTTACAGGGAACAAAATCTGTTGATGTAAATTCTATAATACTTGATACGTATACCCAAATAATGAATCGTTATTTGGAGGAGAAAGATATTGTGCCGCCGGGACAACTAACTGAGCTGGCTTATGATGATTTTATCCGGAACCCGGTATCAAGTTTACAAAATGCTTATGCTGAATTACAGTTGCCCGATTTCAGTTATTGTGAAGAAAAAATAAAAGCATTTACCGGGCATCAAAAGAAGTTTGTACAATTAAAACATGGATTACCTGATGATGAAAGAAAGTTAGTTACTGAAAAACTGGAAACTTTTATCAGGCACTGGAATTATCCTTTATTGTGATCAATGTTTGATATGAATAGCAAGTTCTGCTATGGTTTGATGTTCAAAAATATTTTCTACACTTATCTGCAGACCAGAAATATTTGCTTTGGCCACTACTTCAAGACTCTGAACTGAAGCGCCACCGAGTTCAAAAAAATTATCATTAACTCCAACCTGTTCTACATCCAGCACATCCTGCCAGATACTTGCTAAAATTTGTTCGACCCTGTTTCGGGGTGCAACATAACCGGTCAGTTGAAAATTATTTTGCGGTGCAGGTAAAGACTTGCGATCTATTTTTCCGTTGGGTGTTAACGGCAAATTCCCAAGACAAATAAATACAGCAGGCACCATATAAGAGGGCAACTTTTCCCTGCAGAAATCATGCAACTCACTTTCACCTGGAATTCCGTTCTGCTTTGGAACATAATAAGCAGCTATTCGTTTGTCACCATTAGCTTCCGTACGGACAATTGCAATAGCTTCCTGTACTGCAGGATGCTGAAGTAACACAGCAGCTATTTCACCCAACTCAATACGATGACCATTTATTTTCACCTGGTCATCTTTGCGTCCAAGGATTTCGATAGAATAATCCGGAAGATAACGGGCACTGTCACCCGTTTTATACAACCGTGCACCGGGTTTGGAGCTGAAAGGATCAGGAATAAATTTTTCAGTTGTCAAGCTTTTTAGATTAAGATAACCTAATGCCACCCCTTCACCACCAATATGCAGTTCTCCAATAACACCAACAGGCATCGGATGTAAATTTTGATCAAGAATATATAATTGTGTATTCCCAATTGGTTGACCTATCGTAACCGGCTCCCCTTTATGCAATTGATTCACCGATGACCAGACAGTTGTTTCAGTAGGTCCATACATATTCCATAACTGGCTTGTACGGTTCAATAATTGATCTGCTAATTTTCGGGTCAATGCTTCTCCTCCACAAAGGGCTTTTAACCCGGGCTCACCTTGCCAACCGGTATCGATCAATAATTGCCAGGTTGCTGGTGTTGCCTGCATCATGGTAATCTTAAAATGTTTGATTGCATGGCCAATCATAGATGGATTTGATAATATTTCCTTACTTGCAATCACTACTGTTGCTCCTGTAATCAAAGGCAGGAATAATTCCAACGCAGCAATATCAAAAGATATTGGTGTTACTGACATCAAAACATCATTTTCTTTGATCCCCGGTCGCTGGCGCATGGACCATAAAAAATTTACCAACGATGATTGACTCACCATTACACCTTTGGGTTGTCCTGTTGATCCTGATGTATACATGATATAGGCAAGATCTGCGGATGTGATTGCAGGTTTTGGATCTGAACCGCCAGATGTCGTGCTTTTAAGATCATTCAAATTGACAATTTGAATGTTTTGATTTTTGGATGATGCATAATTTGTATTCGTAATTAAAACTTTTACATCCGCATCATCCAGAATAAATTTTATCCTCTCTGGTGGGAAGGAAGTATGAATCGGGACATAAGTTCCACCTGCTTTAAGTATGCCAAGTAATGCTTCTGTAATTTCCAGTGATCTTTCCATCAAAACTCCTACACGGATTCCCGGCCCAACACCCAATGTATTAAGATGTCGTGCCAAAAAATTTGCACGGAGGTTTAATTCAGAATAGGTGATAGTGTCACGATCATGGATAACCGCAATCGCATCCGTCGTTTTTTCAACCTGTGCTTCAAAAAGTTGTTGTAAACATTTTTCTTTAGGAAAATTGAATTCAGTTTGGTTTAACCCGTAAATAAGATGGTCGGTTTCTTCTTTGCTGATTATTTGCAGATTGGAAATTGGATTATCAGGCTTTGAAATAATATCTTCAAGCAGCATTTGATAAGAACGGAACATCCTCTCAATGGTCTCTGCTTTAAACAGATCATCTCCATATTCAACGTCAGCATTCCATTGCCCTTCAGATTTGGTTAACATCAATGTCAGATCGAATTGCGATACACGCCGGTCAATGTCAAGGAAACCTATGTCAAGACCCGGTATTCCCAATTTTGGCATTGGCGAATTTTGCATATTAAATACAACCTGGAAAATGGGAGTGCGGCTAAGATCCCGTTGGGGATTCAGTTCTTCCACCAATTTTTCAAAAGGCAGATCCTGGTTTGCATAAGCTTCGAGACAAACGTTTCTAACCCGTTTGAGCAATTCAAGGAAACCCGGATTACCAGTAAGATTTACCCGTAAAGCAAGTGGGTTGATAAATACACCGATCATATTTTCTAAATCGGGATGATTGCGGTTGGCTATCGGAGTTCCGACAATAATTTCATCCTGGTCACTGTAACGATAGAGAAGTATATAATATGCCGTAAGCAAAGTCATAAACAAAGTAGCATCAGCATCCCTGCTTATTTTTTCAAGTGATTCAGTAATTTCACGAGAAATTATAAAACGATGTGTTCCTCCGGAGTATGTTTGCTTTGTGCTGCGTGGCAGATCGATGGGCAATTCAAGAGTAGGAAGTTCTCCGCCTAATTGCTTTTTCCAATAGGCCATTGATGATTGCAAATCCTTTTCCAGTTTCTCTCCGCTTTGCCAATATGCATAATCGCTGTATTGAACTGAAAGTTCAGGAGGTGTTTTGATTTTACCACTAATAATTTCCTGGTAGAATAGCATCAACTCTTTCAGGAACACTCCCAATGACCAGCCATCTGAAATTGTATGATGGGTAATTACAAGTAACAAATATTTTTCTTCATTTAATACATAGAGCCTGAGACGTATCAGTGGCGCCTGTGCAACATCGAAAGGTCTCAGAACTTCTTTTTCAGCGTGCTGCCTGGCAATGGTCAATTGTTCTGAAGATTTAATCTTTTGCAGATCTATAACTGGCAGTGTAACCTGTGCTTCGGTTAATACCATAGGAAACAGTAATCCTTTATTAAAAGAAAAACAGGTACGCAATGTATCGTGACGGGCAATAATTTTATTGGCGCTTTCCTCCAGGACAGCAACATTGAGCTTTCCCTTGAATTCAAGAAGAACAGAAAGATTATTTACTGCTGTTCCACGGTTAAGTAATTCAAGAAATAACTGTCGTCGTTGCGGAAATGAAATCGGGACAGGAATATCGGGAGGACATTTTGAAATGCCCGTTGAAGGATTATTCGATTGGCCCTGTAGCCATTTTTCCAACAAGGCCTTTTTTGCCGGAGAGAGATTCTTGTTCATATTAATTTCCATTCGATAGCAATTGATGCACTTCCTCCTCACTCATTTGTTCAATCTTGCTTAAGATTTGTTCTTCAAGTATACCTGCCAGTTTTTCTATAGTGAATGCTTTAAATGCATCCTGTGGATTGATTCGTATACCAAATGATTTTTGAGCCAACGCCAGTACCTGGGCAGCCAACACAGAATCCCCGCCAAGCTCAAAAAAAGAATCATGTACACCAACCTTATCAATATGTAAGGTTTGTTGCCATAATTGTGCAAGTTTGTTTTCAACTTCATTTCTTGGTGCTACATATTGGTGGCGAAGTTTCGGTCTTGCATACAGCCGTGCAACATGTGTTTCATTGCCGCCAACTTCTTCAAGGAATGGCAGACCTGCTGCTGTTGGGTAAAGTTCGATGAGGTTTTTAAGATCGAACGGTAAAACCATTACTTGTGGAATTGATTCATTGAAAAGTTGTTCAAGAATTTCAAGTCCGCGATCAATTTTTATAACCTTAATAAGATGTTGGGTTGATGCATTCTGTTCTTTTAATCGCTCAGTTGTTTCTGCGGCTAATCCAACTTCAGCCCATGGCCCCCAGTTGATACTGATGGCTGGCAGCTTAAGATTACGACGATACCAGGCGAACGCATCAAGGTATGTACTTGCAGCAGCATAATTTGCCTGGCCCGGTGATCCTAATACTGAAACAGCAGATGAATACAGTACAAAGAAATCTAAAGGGAGATCCAGTGTTGCTAAATGAAGGTTCCATGTTCCATCGACTTTCGGAGTCATGACTTTCTTCATCCGATCTTCGTTAAGATTGAGCAGTGAGCCATCGTCCAATATTCCTGCTGCATGAATTACTCCCCGCAGCACAGGCATTTCATTTTTAATTTTTTCAAATACATTTTTTAATTGAACAGCATCGCTTACATCTGCCTGTGAAATCATTACCTCCACTCCTTTATTTCTCAGCTGACCAACAATGTTCATCACCCATGTTGATGGTTTGTTTCTCCCCAATAATACCAGGTGTTTTGCTCCTCGTTGTGACATCCATTCTGCTGTTTTAATTCCTAAGCTTCCAAGGCCGCCGGTAATAAGGTATGTGCTATCAGCTTTAAATTTTAATGCAGGTGAGTTCAATGAAGTTTTAAGTGTAAAAGGCAAAAGACGATGAACATAGCGGACACCATCGCGATAAGCAATCTGGTCTTCACGTCCATCAGTTGAAAGCTCTTTTAAAAGAAGAGGTATTGATTCAACGCCTGGCTGCTGCGGATCAATATCAATCCGGACACATTTGAACTCCGGCAATTCAAGACTTATCACTTTCCCCAAACCCCATATCGGAGATTGTTCAATTGCAAGAGTTTCATTTTGATTTACAGATTGAGTACCTCGTGTTACCAACCATAAGCGTGGCATTCCTGCCATGCGTTTGGCTAATACCTGAACCAGGTATAACAGGCTGCTGCATCCATACATTTGTATTGCATTTGTGCTCCCTTTAGTATCCGGTGCTGATGGTGTTGAAAGACTCCACGAATGTATAACACCATACAATGGTATGGATATCTCATTTATCCTTTTCTCTATTACCTCAATTAATGATTCATCGTTTACGTTTTTCAATTTTTCTATTGCTTCGCTGAAAAACAACAGGTGACAATAATCGCCATTTGCTTCAAGTTGTTCACTCATTTTTTTACCTACGCCTTCATCATCAGCCAAAATCAACCAATTTTTTTTCTCATTAGAAGAACGAACTGAAGTGCATGATTCATTATTGATCTGCCATTTCAATTGATACAACCATGAATCTTGTTCTGCAATCAGGCGGCGTACATGCCTGCTGGTACGTTGCAATCGAAAACCAATCAGCTCAGCGATTGTTTGAAAGTTATTATCATATAACCTGATGTCAGCACTAAGAGAATCTGTACCTGGTTCGGTTTCTGGATTTAGAGATACATGACTCCATAAATCCCCGTTTGGCCTGGAAAAAAATCTTATCTGTTTACAACCAGTCGGGAGATAAAAACTGTGTTCTTCTGATGCGTCTTGCGTAGCTGCTAATACCTGCAAGCATCCATCTAATATTACAGGATGAATTTGATACTGTTCACTATCATATTGTAATGATCCGGGAAATCTGATTTTTCCAATTGATTCATCACCTTTTGTCCATATATGCTGAACAACCCGAAAACCCGGACCATATTCTACACCCCGGGTCTGCAAAAGATTATAAAATTTATCAGCAGTAAACTGTGAAGTGCTTTGTTGAATAATTGAATCGTGATGCATGCCGTTTGAAATTTTAAAAACTTCTGTAGCCGGATTCTTTTTTAATACACAGGATGCATGCAATGTCCAGTTTTCTTTTTCTGAAGTTCTGCTGTAAATACTAAAAGCAAAACTACCTTCTTCCGCGGGAGTCAAAATTGATTGTATAGTTCTTGTATTCTCTTCATACAAGATCATGCTTTCATTGAAAGTGAAATCACAAACTGTGAAAGAGTTATTTATTCCTGTTTCTTTGGCAGATTGTAAAGCCATTTCAATATAGCCTGCGGCGGGAAACAATATCTCATTGCCGATCCGGTGATCACCAAGTAAATTCATTACCACATCATCGAAACTTGTTTGCCATAGAAAAGAAGTGGGAGAATTGGCAAGGTTCATCCGTTCTCCCAACAATGGATGCATTTGCCCTGTTTGCTGCCAGGCATTTTTTGCACGGGAAGATTGTTTGTCAATCCAGTAACGCTGTCTTTGCCACTGAATCAATGGAAGCTTTACATATTTAACGGGAGTGGGATAGAGTTTTTTCCATTCAACAGAATATCCTTTTGTATATAGCTGCCCCAATGTCCGTAACATCACTTCACGTTCCGGTTCTTCACGACGTAATGAAGGAAATAAACCGGCATGACGGTGTGATGATTGTAATGATAGTTGGATTGAACCAAGAAGTACCGGATGTGGCCCGATTTCAATAAAATCAGTATAGCCATCTTTCAACAACTCATCAATGACAGATGAAAACAATACAGGTTTCCTGATATTATCCATCCAGTAATGGGCATTAAATGAAAGCTCATCTCCGCGGCTGCCGGTCACAGTAGAATAGACAGGAATTTTTGCTGTCAACGGATTCAATTCGCTTAAACCATTAATTAATTCTGTACGCAAAGAATCCATTTGAGGGCAATGAGATGCAACATCAACATTTACTAATTTGCAATAGAGATTTTGCTCTTCTAAATACTCTTTAACCTTTTCAATGGTTACGGGATTGCCTGATAAAACCGTTGATGCATGCCCGTTAATTACAGCTATAGAAATATCCTGATCAAAATTCTTTAAAATATTTTCGGCCTGGATTGCTGATAACTCAGTTGCAAGCATACTACCTTGCCCACTCAATGGTTTTAATAGCCGACTGCGATAGCATACAACTTGTAAGGCATCTTCCAAACTGAGAACGCCTGCAATGTGTGCTGCGGCTATCTCACCCATACTATGTCCTGTTACAGCATCGGGTATTACACCCCATGATTGCCATAGTTCAGCAAGGGCAACCTGGATGGCAAAGATTGCCGGTTGAACCACATCAATTTCATTGAGCCGGGATTCAGAACCTTTATCACACAATACATTTATCAGCGACCATCCGTAACGTTCATGGATAATTTTATCAATAGTTTCTATAGCATTATAAAAAACCGGTTCCTGTTTTATTAGTTCACGTCCCATTCCAAACCACTGGCCGCCCTGCCCGGAAAAAACGAATACAAGTTTTTTTTGCTGACCAGGAATCTCATTGCCAATATAAGTGCCGGGATCAGGTTCATCATGTATAAAGGCTCGAAGACTTTCGCATAGCTCTTTCCGTGAGTTACCAATTAATGCTAATCGATTATCATGCTGACTCCGTCTTAAACCTGCCGCATGACATATATCTTTGATTTCAACTGAATCATCATCATTAATTAATTCATAAAAGTTGCCGGCAAGCGATTGAAGTGCTTCTATGTTTTTCCCTGATAGCGGGAGAAGATGACAGTTTTTTTCATCTGGAATATCAGGTGCATTTATTTCTTCTTTAACAGCATTTGCTTCACTGACTACAACGTGAACATTTGTACCACCAAAACCAAATGAACTTACTCCGGCGATGGATGTACCGGTATTTGAAGGCCATGGCATTAATTCATTACTGACCTGTAGTTTAAGTTTATCGAAAGAAATATGGGGATTAGGCGTATGATAATGAATAGTTGGAGGAATCGTTTGGTGCTTCAGGCTTAGAATAACTTTGATCAACCCGGCTATACCGGCTGCTGATTCCAGGTGCCCGATATTAGTTTTTACGGAACCAATTATGCAGGGTTCATTCGTACGATCAACGCTTAACACAGCACCGATCGCCTGGGCTTCCATCGAATCGCCTAAAAGTGTACCTGTTCCATGTGCTTCCACGTATTGAACATTCGCCGGAGATACACCTGCTGCATTGTATGCTTCTCTTAACAAAGTTTCCTGTGCTTCTCGACTCGGGGCAATCAAACCATTGGTACGGCCATCCTGAAACATAGCACTTCCTAAAATGACAGCCTGAACAGGATCTCCGTCAGCAACTGCAGATGAAAGTGGTTTAAGTATAACAAGACCTCCGCCTTCTCCGCGAACAAATCCATTTGCTTCTGCATCGAATGTTTTACATCTTCCATCCGGTGCCAGAACGCCGGCTTTGGTAAAAGCAATTGAATGTGCTGGCGACAATATCATATTCACTCCGCCTGCAAGTGCCATTGTGCATTCACCATTTCGCAGGCTTTGACATGCTAAATGCAAAGCAGCCAATGAAGAAGAACATGCTGTATCGATTGCAATACTTGGTCCATGAAAATTATAGTTGTAAGAAATGCGGTTAGCGGCGATTGATAAGGCGCTTCCAGTTCCTGAATGACCAATGATCTGTAACGGGTTATCAAATTGAAGCAGGCTGTATTCACTTACTGAAATGCCAATGAATACTCCTGTTTTACTGCCATCAAGTTCTTCAATAACCTGCCCCGCATCATCGAGCGCTTCATACGATAACTCCAACAATAATCGCTGCTGTGGATCCATATGTTTTGCCTCAACTGGTGAAATACCAAAGAAAAAAGGATCGAAGTGGTCAATATTGTCAAGGAACCCTCCCCAGCAGGAAATTGATTTGCCCGGAACTGAAGGGTCAGGATTATAAAATGCTTTTTTATTCCACCGGTTTTCGGGTACTTCAGAAATTGCATCGACACCGTCACGAAGTAATTTCCAAAAAGCTTCAGGATCCTTTGCTCCCGGGAAACGGCAACTCATTCCAATAACAGCAATAGGTTCTGATAAGTCAACTGCGGGAGTATTTATAGAAGAATCAGATTTTATTATTTCCTGGTTTTTTGCCAGATGATCAGAAAGAGACACAATATTTGGATAGTCATAAACCAGCGTTGGTGAGAGACGACGGCCAAGGAATTCTTCTAATTCGCCCGATAGTATTACTGAGTCAATCGACGATAATCCATAAGCAGAGAATTTTTCATGGATATTAATAGTTCCAGGACTTATATTTAGCAACTCAGCGATATGCGTAATCAGCCAATCCTGTATTTCCCTATTATTATGCATACCTGGAGTAAATTATAAAGTAAAAAAGAAATACATTTTAATTATTCAGCCAGTCCTTATGTGTTGTATTTCAAAACTATTTTTTTGAACGATTGCCACCCACCTGCATCTGCCAGAACGCAGTCATACCAGGCCGCCGGTCAATAGTGGCCTGCTGGTTATCATCACCCATTTTATTCCACATCAGCGGATAAGCTTCAACCGCTGGTACCTCCTTCATTTCACCAGGTTTCTGTATTTTTTGTTGCGCTGCTATAATAAAGGGGTCTAGCATTTCATTCTTATTTTTCTCACGTTTTAACTCTCTCTCTTTGAATTGGGGCAGCACTTCAGTTCCAAAAAGTTCAAGTGATTTGCAGATATGTTCATGTTTATAGTTTCCGCTTTGTTGCAAAAAGATCAATTGGTCCACACCCGCATCTTCGAGTTCGCGAAAATTTTCTATCAAATGTTTGGGATTTCCAATTCCTCTCATACCGGCTTTCTTGCGTTCCCGTTCAATTTTTTCAATACCTGATGTTGGTATGTTTTTAAATTCATCCCAGAGGTTTGTTTTGCCGGGAACATGGATGCCATCCCTCCAGTAGTGACCTAATCCGTATGCAAAAAAATGTGCTCCTTCCATTCCCTGTATCAATGCTGTTTCATGATCACTGTGACACATAAAACCGGTGAGCATAGCAACATTAGGGTTCACTGATTGAGCAATAGGTGAGCAATTGTTTTTAAATGTTTCATAATATTCATCCACCCAGAATTTTGCTTCTTCTGCATTTACGAAAGCAAAGGTTAATCCACCCATTCCCAATTGTGCAGCTAGTTGCAGGCTGTCCCTGTTGGAGCATGCTGCCCAAACCGGAGGATGAGGTTTTTGCAATGGTTTGGGTACAATATTTCTGTGGGGCATTGAAAAATATTTTCCGTTGTATCCGGGATAAGGATCCATGCACATCATTTTTGCAGTTTCCCGAACTGCTTCTGCCCACATCGGACGTTTATCGACAAAGTCGACACCAAAACCTTCGAGTTCCATTCGCGAACCCGATTCACCGGTGCCCCATTCAACACGGCCACCACTTACGATATCGAGTGTGGCAAGACGTTCTGCAATTCTCGCCGGGTGATTTACCTTTGGTGACATAATGGTAATACCATGGCCAAGCCTTATATTTTTGGTTCGTTGACTGCATGCAGCAAGAAAAACTTCAGGTGCAGATGAGTGACAGTATTCTTCAAGAAAATGATGTTCCTGTACCCAGACATAATCAATACCGATACGGTCTGCTAATTCAACTTGTTCTAATGCTTCACGAAAAAGCTTTGCTTCATCTCCATTATTCCATGGGCGGGGTAATTGCAGGTCGATAAAAATTCCAAATTTCATGTTAATGCGATTTCATTCATGCTTCCGGCTATGTAATTAGTTTTGCAGAGATAATGTTTTATTTTCCCACTGGTAGTTCTTGGTATTCCACCCGGACTGATTAGCCTGATATCGTCAACATGCAACTCATGATGAATTGCTACAGCCTGGCGGATAGCCTTTTTAACTTCCTCTGCCTTTACAGTAATTTTATGTTCGATCTCTGCAATGACAATGATGTCTTCACTTTCAGAATTGCTGATTGAAAAAACCGCGCATCCTGCCAACCTGATGGCTGGATGAGATTTTTCGACTGTTCTTTCTATGTCATGAGAATAGTGATTTTTGCCATCGGAGATAATCAGGTTTTTGATTCGGCCGGTTACATATAACTCTCCATCATGAAGAAATCCAAGATCACCGGTACGCAAAAATGGCCCTTCGTTAAAGTCGGACAATCGGGCACCAAATGTTAACTCTGACTCCAAAGGTTTGTTCCAATAACCACTTGCAACGCTTGGCCCACTCACCCAAATTTCCCCGATTTGATCCGCAGGACTTAGTGCCAGCGTATGTGCATTTACAATTCTTATTTTCTGATTGGGCATGTTTTTCCCGCAACTTACAACTGTCCGGGTGTCCTCATTTTTGTTAGGAGAGATTATGACCTGATTTTGTTCAAGCCCTGAAGTCATCAGGTTTTGGGTTACAGGGAATCTTGATTTCGGCGCTCCAACGACCATTAATGTTGCCTCGGCCAAACCGTAACAAGGTAAAAAGGCTTCACGACGAAAACCGCAAGGGGAAAAGTAGTTTGCAAATTGCTCCAATGTTTTATTATAGATTGGTTCGGCACCGTTAAATGCAACTTCCCATGAGCTGAGATCAAGTTGTTCCCTTTGTTCTGGCTTTACCTTCCTGATACATAAATCATAAGCGAAATTTGGGCCGCCACTACAGGTGGCCCGGAAACGAGAGATTGCCTGGAGCCACCGAAAAGGTCGTTGTAGAAACATCAAATGAGGCATCAAAGTAACAGGGTATCCTGTATAAAGGGATTGTAATATTCCTATCAGTCCCATATCATGATATGGCGGCAACCAAAAGACAGTTTGGCTTTTACTTGTTAGTCCGAAAGACTCTTCGATAAGGTCCAGGTTATGCATTAAATTGCTGTGCGTTACCATTACACCTCTCGGTATGGTAGTAGAACCAGATGTATATTGGAGGAATGCTGTGTCGTTCCCTGCAATTCCAGGTTGCTGCCATTTCCCAGTTAAATCATTGACTTCATCGCAGTCTGTTACCAGCAACTTTATGGTGCCAAACTTATTCTTAATTGCATTTTGAGAACTTATATTCTCAAAGAGAGTTGAGGTTAACAGTGCTACTGATGGCTTAGCGTCAGCAGCTATACGTAAAATTGTCGGTAAAGTTTTTTCAAGACGATTGGGATGAGGAGGGTAAGCCGGAATAGCTATTATCCTGGCATACAGGCAACCAAAATAGGCGACAATAAAATCCAAACCTGGCGGATAAAGTAACAATGCCCGATCGCCAACTTTTGCGGAAGACTGAAGTAATGCAGCGATTGAACGTGCTCGTTGATCCAGTTCTTGATAAGACAAACAAACTTCGTCATATTCTCCATCTAACAGGAATCGATAAGCCAACTGATGTGGCTGGTTCATTGCCCGCCACTGTAAAATATCAACCAGCGAAGTTGGCTTTTTCGTCATATAAAGACATTAAAAAATGATCCCTTATCAAAAATGAAAATACTGCGACATTGATCAGCATCGGAGGAAAAAATACTTTTGGTATGGCTACCTCCTGTTAAAAATCAGATACATCTAATGTAAAGTTTTTTCCGGGAAAATAAGCTTACATTTAAACTGTCTGATTCTTTTAATTGGTCGTTGCCGGATCAATTGATAACTGTGAATGTTTATTGCTAAACTCAGGTTCTAATCTGGAACTATGTATAAAAAACAGAACACCATCATCGAGAGTATAGGCACCTATCTTCCCCCCAAAATATTTTCTACTGTTGAAGTGATGCAGGGTTGTAAAAACAAAATTCAGTTCCCGCTTGAAAATATAACAGGGATCAAAACAAGGCGAGTAGCGGGTGAGAGTGAGTTTTCCATTGACCTTGCAAAAAAGGCAGTTGCTGATTGCCTGGCTAATTCAAAATATAATCCATCCGATATTGATCTCCTGGTCTGCTGTAATATTTCCCGGTGGGATGGCCCGGGAATGATTTGTTTTGAACCCAGCACTTCAATTAAACTCAAAAAATATTTTGGTTTCACCGGCGCACTAGTCTTTGATATAGCGAATGCTTGTGCAGGTATGTTTACCGGTATTCATGTTATAAATTCATTTATAAGTTCTGGTACCATCCGGCGGGGAATGGTAGTAAGTGGAGAATACATAACACATCTTACCAAAACAGCACAAAAGGAAATTGATGGTTTTATGGATCACCGGCTTGCATGCCTGACATTGGGTGATGCAGCTGCAGCATTAATAATAGAGAAAGCAGAGGACAGTAAAACCGGGTTCCAGGAATTTGAACTTCAGACTTTCGGACGGTACAGTCCATTTTGTGTCGCTAAAGCCTCGGAAGGGGGCGGGTTTATTATGCATACAGATTCAGTAAACTTAACAGATGTAGCAATTAAATCCGGTGCAGCTCATTCAATTAATACACTGAACCGTGCTGAATGGCCTCCTGAAAGTTTTCAGCATTTGGTGATGCATCAAACATCAAGGATGACACTTAATAGTGCAAGCCGTGAAATAAATCGTTTATTAAAAAACAGGATCAGTCGTGATGACAATACCATTAATAACCTTGAGCAGCGGGGTAATACCGCATCCACTGCACATTTCATTGCCATTGCAGATGAAATAAGAAATAATAAGATCAATACAGGAGACAGGGTAGTATTTAGTATCTCTGCTTCGGGTCTCACTACCGGTACAGCGCTTTATGTTTTTGATGATCTGCCTGATCGTTTAAGAGTAGGGAAATCAAAAAAAAATATTCATCAAAATGAAAACCCGGCTAAGTTAGTCAGTTCGGTTTCAAACCATGTT
Organism: uncultured Chitinophagaceae bacterium; assembly: GCA_946885335.1. The sequence goes on along the minus strand of CAMPGG010000029.1, from coordinate 4,189 downwards.
GATAACAGAATTCGCATTGAAAGTGTTGGCACCATTCCTCCTGAGATAAGTAGTGAAAAAAGTTCTATTGAATTATTGAAATATGCTGCCACAAATTGTCTTAATAATTCCTCCTATGCATGCGATGAAATTGATTTGTTGATTTTTGCCGGCATTTACCGCAGTGAATATATTTTGGAGCCTGCATTTGCAGCATTGCTCGCCGGAGAGCTGGATATGAATGCTACTGCATCAGCAGATGATAATAAGAAAACCCTGGCCTTTGATATTTTCAATGGCTCGGTCGGGTTTCTGAATGCATGCTATGTTGCACAACAAATGATCTCGGCTAAAAGCTGCAATACCGCCATGGTTATTGCAGCAGAATATGAAAACAATTCCGGCAAGCAATCGAATGGGTTGATGGGGATTCGAGAAACCGGTTCAGCATTTATTCTTGATGCAGCTTCATCCGGTAGCAAAGGGTTTTCCCGATTTTTATTCAACTATGATCTGGAATTTCAGGATGCATACACAACTTATTATAAAACCAGCGAGGCTGATTCATACCTTAATATTGAAAAAGACAAAAATCTCGAAGAATTATATATCAACTGCATTTTACCTGCTGTACAGGAATTGATGCAGGTGGAAGGACATGATCTGAATAAAATAGATATAGTTTTTCCTCCGCAAATTTCATCCAAATTTATTTCGAATTTGAGTAAGAGTTTAAATCTTCCATTAGAAAAGTTTGTTGATGTTGTAGGAGATGGGACTGATTTATTTTCTTCTTCATTGCCATATGCTTTTAGCTATGCATATAATAAAGACATTGTCAAGCCTGGCGATATTGGACTTATGATTTCTGTTGGCTCTGGGTTACAGGTTGGATGTGCTATTTACCATTTTTGAATTTTAGTTATCAGATATATGAGTACTGTTGACAGATCTAAACTTCCACCGGGACCTAAATCAAAATTTCCATTAGATCACTTGTTTAGTTATCGTCGTGACAGTATTGGGTTTTTAAAAAAAATTGCAAGGGAATATGGTGACATTGTTCATTTTAAAATGGGACCAATACGGATCATTCTTTTGAATCACCCGGATTATATCAAAGAAGTATTGACTGTACAGCACCGGAATTTTGTAAAAGGCCGGCCCTTGGAAATGGCAAAGGAATTATTAGGAGAGGGATTGCTAACAAGTGAAGGGGAATTTCATAAGCGACATTCACGAATGATTCAACCGGCTTTTCACCGCAACATGATCGAATCATATGTACCGGCTGTGACAAAATGTATATCACAAATGATGAACAGGTGGGAGGATGGAATGAAAACTGATATGAAGGATGAAATGACCCATATGAGTATAGCCATTGCAGGGAAATCATTATTCAATGCAGACATCGCAGAAGAAGCCCCTGAGATCAGTAATGCACTCGACACTGCAACGGGTTTGTTTGGAAGAATATCATTACCTTTTTCAGAATGGTTACTTAAACTTCCCTTGCCCGGCAACCTGCGGTTTTATAAGGCTAAGGAAAGACTTGATGATACCATCCGCAGGATGATTGAAGAACGCCGGCAAAACAAAATGAATAATGGGGACCTGCTTTCAATATTGCTTCGTTCGCAAGATGAGAATGGTAATGGCGGATTGAGCGAACAGGAAATCAGGGATGAAGCCATCACACTTTTTCTCACTGCATTTGATACCACTTCAACTGCACTCACCTGGACATGGTATCTTCTATCTCAAAACCCCGAGGCTGAAGCAGCATTGCATAAAGAACTTGATAGTGTACTGAACGGAAGATTACCCGTGGCGGAAGATATTCCCAATCTGAAATATTGCCGGATGGTTTTTGGTGAGTCGATGCGTTTATATCCGCCTTCTTATGTCATACCACGACAGGCAATAGGAGACTTTGCTATTGACAAATATATTGTGCCCCGGGGCAGCATTGTGTTGATGAGTCCATACCTGGTACAACGTGATCCCCGTTTTTATGCTGATCCTGAAAAATTCGATCCATGTGAATGGGACAAGCATACTCACGGTTTGAATTCGAAATATGAGTATTTCCCATTCAGCAGGGGGCCACGTTCATGTATAGGCGAGCCTTTTGCGTGGATGTTGGGAACATTGGCAATTGCATTAGTTGCGCAATCCTGGCGGCTCAAGCTTGTTCCTGGTCACCCGGTAGAATTATTACCGCTCATTAACCTCCGACCCAAATATGGTATGAAGATGACGTTACATCGCAGAAATTAAAAGAATTTTTTAGTAAGAATGGTAACTGAGAATACACAATGGCATCATGCAGTTCCCGGGCAATTGATCTCCTCAAGTGATGTTCATATCTGGCGAATGTTGCTGGATGAACATAGTTCGCATATTGAAAGCATAAAAAGAAATCTTTCAACCGATGAATTATTAAGAGCCGAAAAATTTTATTTTGAAAAAGATCAGAACAGGTTTATCATGGCCCGTGGAATTCTTCGAATCATCCTTGCCGGTTATCTTGGAATGAAGCCACATGAAATCTGCTTTGAATATACATCCTTTGGGAAACCGCAGGTTGTAGTAAAAAATGATAACGATTCCATTTGTTTTAATTTATCACATTCAGAAAATGTGGTGCTTTATGCCATAACGCTTAATCGAAATATTGGTATTGATGTTGAGCGAATAAAGGACAGTATTGATGTTGTCCAGGTTGCAAACAGGTTTTTTTCACCCGGTGAAATAAATGCACTTAAAAGATGTAACAGGGAAAATCTGGCTGAAATATTTTTTCAATACTGGACAAGAAAAGAAGCATTGATTAAAGCAATGGGAAAAGGTGTTTCATTTCCGCTTGAACAAATTGATGTCACATTGATAAATGGAAAAACTTTATCACCAATAAAAATAATAACGTCAATTAATGATGATTCTGATTGGCATATTCAGGATTTGTTTCCGGCTGCAGGCTACAAGGCGGCAATTGCTGTTGAAAAAAGGTATCTGGATATTTCTTATTGGGATTATAAGCTTGATTAGTATTTTTTTCGTTTACATTAGTTTCTTTAAAGTAATGCGGTCAACAACACGATCCGGCAACAACAAAGGCAGAATCCAGTCCTTAAATTTATTTTGAACAATAGCGTAACGGGTTTTTGGTTTTTCAGTTTCAAAAATATCGGCAATTCTTCGTGAACATTCTGCTGATGTCATACCTTTCTTTCCTTTATAAACCAGGTAAGTGAAGAATTTCATCATAGAAGAAATATACTTTGTATCCTGGAACTCATCTAATGATTCCTTATCCCAAATAGGAGTCTGCACCTGGCCGGGTCCGATAATCACAACATCAATTCCAAACGGAAGTAATTCTTTTCTTAAGCAATGTGAAATTCCTTCTAACGCATGCTTGGTGCCTGTATAAGCAGCCAAATAAGGAGCGGAGATTTTCCCGGAAACAGAACTGATATTCAGTATGCGGCCTGGAAGAACAGGATGCTCATTTTGAGTTCCCATGAGTGGAAGAAAAGCTTTCGTTACTCTAAGAACTCCCAGGACATTAACATCAAAACTATATGAGGCTCTATCTATATCCAGGTACTCAACCGGTCCGGGAATGGAAATACCAGAGTTATTAATCAGGCCACCTAAGCCATTTCCTTCTAAGTACGAATGTACTTTTTCCGCAGCCTTGTTGATCAATGATTGATTCGTTACGTCTATTATAAGCGGAATAAATTTTTCACCCAATTCCGATTTAAGTCTTTGCACATCTTCCTCTTTTCTGACACTGCCAAATACTTTATAATCCCGGCTGATAAATTCCTTTGCCATACCATAACCGATGCCGGAGGAGACTCCTGTAATCAGAATTGTTCTTGATTTTGGTTTCATTGATTACATAAGATTAATGAATTGTTTTAAATTTTCTGTGATTTGAAACTTGACATGAAGCGAGGGTTAGTAAAACATGTCGGATTTTACCAGTTGATAAGGGAGACACCTAATTTACAAAAAAACGCTTGTATTTATTTCAAATACAAGCGTTACATATAAAGCTTATTTAACAGCGGAGAGAGAGGGTGTAACACTCAGTCCCGTATCCTATTGAAATCCAATATATTAAAAGTTACTAAATTTTCTGACTCTCGAATTACTCGTTTATTTTTTTCTGAGTAAACAAATCGATACTACA
>CAMPGG010000028.1 GCA_946885335.1 uncultured Chitinophagaceae bacterium | reverse complement strand
AAATTGTCATCCTGAGCTTGCCGAAGGACTAAACTCTAAACTTACATTCCTACATTTGCACTCCGCAGATGAAAACACCCATATTACACATGATCAAAGACCAGCATTGCTGGTTAAGTCCCGGCCGTTGTATTTACTGGGAAGAAGAAAAAGCTTTGATTCTTTCTGACCTGCACTTTGGTAAAACGGGCCATTTTAGAAAAGCCGGCATTGCGGTTCCCGCACATATTTATAAAGAAGACTTGCAGCGATTGGTAGAACAGGTTCAATATTTTCAACCACATCAAATAATTATAGTTGGCGACCTTTTTCACAGTAAAGCCAATAAAGAACTGGAACTGTTTTCTAAATGGCGGCAGAGTTTTTCATCCATAACTATTCGTTTGGTAAAAGGAAATCATGATATATTAAAAGATGAAGGATACGAGGCTATGAATATGGAGGTTCATCCAACTTCATGGCAACAGGGGCCATTTTCTTTTTGCCATGATTGCGATGACCTGGAGGAAGATGCGGAAACCTATGCTTTTTCGGGACATATTCACCCGGGCATCCGCATCAGTGGAAAAGCCAGGCAGGCATTGCAGTTCCCTTGTTATTATTTCACCAAAAATTATTGTGTGATGCCGGCATTTAGCCGCTTCACAGGCATTGCTTTAATATCGCCCAAAAAGAATGAGCAGGTTTTTGCCATTGCAGATGAACAGGTCATTAAAATTGTATAATTATTTTTTCCTGAACTGGTTATAATCCAGGAAGTAAATGAAGCGGAAGGTAAATTCGTTGCCATGCCGCAGGTGTAACAACTGGCCCACATTGGATAAATAATTACGATGACGGGTGCCATCAATCTGTTCATCATTTCCCAGCCAATTTTTATATCCTAAAATTATCCGGCTTCCCAGGCGAAAATCCCATGTAAAAAAAGCATCCACATTAAAGATGTTTACATTGGCATCATATCCTGGTGTTAATGGCACCGGTGCACCCGGATCTCCATCAGCAGTAACCTGGTTAAGCCTGTTGAAAATCACTTTGCTCCAATAATGACGAGCCCTTAATGAAATATTCATTCGCGAAGTGAAGTTATACGTACCCGTTAGTAAGGAGGTAACATCTGTGAAATCCACAAAACCCATGATTGGGTTTCCATTTTGCCTGCCGGCATAAACGATATAATCCGTTTCTTTTTCTCTTGAATTATTCAGATCAAGGCTGAACTTATTGCTGAACCGGTAACGGGCACCCATACCCAGGATTGAATAAAATTTATCTTCTTTAAAAAAACCTGCTAACCCGTTATATGAAATAAATAAACGTTTGCGGCTGTCCGTACTTCCATTTATACTGGTATAAAAAAATGCGGGTCTTTTTACATAGCGGCCCGGTGTGTTCAACACATAATGGTCTTTACTTTCAACAGGGTAAGCACCCGCGGTTAGGGAAACATCCCAGAAATTTTTAAAGAAGTAAAATGCTTTCGCTTCCATCTGCAGGCTGGCAAATTGGTTGGGATCAAACAAACGACTATACTGCAGGAATAAACTGTAATTATAATTCAGAAAATTTTTAGTGGGTGTGAAATGATTGTAACTGCCATTGGCGGTATAGATCAAACGGTTCGGCGCCTGCAGATATCCAAGGTCGCGGGGATCATAATCCGGTGTAATTAAGGTAGCCTGTGCACTGTATTGAATATTGCCGCTTACTTTAGCCGCTTTTAAAAAAGCATTATACCCGTCGTATGAATCTGTTCCAAAAATTTTACTGTAACGGGTGGCACCACGCAGGTTGAAAATATTTTTATTATCATACAAACTGAAATCAACCGCCGTTACATTGGCATCTCTTTCTTTACCGCTTCTTAATACATTGGTATTGGTTAGCGTAACATAGGAACGGCCTTTTAGCGACTGATCAATTACGACAATATTATAATTAGTGAGTGTTTCGGTTTCAATTTTTCGCTCTTCACCAGTTGACCGGTCATAGACAATGGCATGTGTTGGGGCCGTGACCGCATTAAAAATACCAATACCGGTTTTCTTTTTTGTTCTGCCAGAAAATTTAATGGCATTATATAATTGAGTGACCGAAGGATTTTTTATGATATCAATATCCGGATCATTGTCCGGCATACGATCAACGGCATTGTAACCGGTTGGGATGGCACCCACCCGGCGTGAATAAAATAAGCCTGCTTTGTTAAACAGTTCAGTCCCTTCTGTAAAAAAAGGACGGTTCTCTTCAAACTGCACTTCAAAGGGTGTCAGGTTATTGACCAGGTTATCTGAAATAACCTGCCCGAAGTAAGGGATCAGGGTAGCATCTAATGTAAAACTTTCATTAATGCCATATTTTACATCCATACCGCCATTGCGCAGCCAATCCGTTTTATATTCATTTCCTTCAGGATTGATCCTGACACCACCCGATACATATGGCGAAAAGCTTAAACGCAAAGGAGGCTCAATATTCTGCAGTGATTTGTATAAACCAAACTGGTTCAAAAACCCATTTACATCCGGGCTTACCGGGCTCCAGAAAGAAGTTTCATTATTAGTTCTAGTAAAGCGTAATAATTGCAATCCCCAATCCTGTACCTCTTTATCAGAAAAACGAAGGGAAATATAAGGTATGCGCATTTCAACGGACCATCCATCATCATGCATGGCCACCTTGCTTTCCCAAACAGCATCCCAGGTTTTATCACCATAAGATCCATATCCACTACCCAGGTTGGGACCCATGCGGGCATCCGTCTGCACATTTACACTGGTTACCAAAAACTGGAAACCATTTTGTTTGTCATTGTAAGTATCAAAAAATATGGAAAAATAATCTACATCGCTTTGTTGCTCATCATCGCGGGCCGTTAATTGTTTTCGAATATTGGCAGGGTTATCATATAAATAAGCGCCTACATAAACCGCATAATTATCATACACAATTCTTACTTCGGTACGAACGGTTGCGGGTTGGCCAACATCAGGAAAATTTTGTATAAAGTTAGTGGCGATGGGAGCCGATTCCCAGGTTGCATCATTTAACTTACCATCAATAACGGGAGCCTGGGCAATGCGGGTTGCATTTAAAGAGGGTTGTGCATAAAGAGATATACAAAAACCAAAAAAAACAAAGGGTATGAACATCAACCGCTTCAATATCATAAGAATAGTTTTCTCCAAGCGGTGTAAATATATGAATTGCCCACGTAGTTTTACATGGCTGATCAAAAAATACTAATGACCATTAGTAAAAAATAATAATTATCAATTCATACGCTTTTTGAGGGTAGAAACCTGGTCCTGCAGGTTGCTGACAAGCCCCGCTAATTGATTTACATCCCAGCGCTGTTGTGTATTTGCCTTTGAAATAACCATTTGTGCCTGCCAGATCTCCATTACATCTTCCGCATTCATGGAATATGGCTGATAAGTTGGATTATCGCTCACCATGGTCAGTTTATTTTTTGAGCGGTTGTTTTTTAGCACTCTCTTGTAAACGATGCCTTCGTTGCGGGAAACTACGATATAGGTTTGATTCGATTTAAGATCAGAGAGATCTTCCACTTTTTCCCCCACTATTACGGAACCGCTCGGTGTTGGCATCATCGAATCGCCGATGATCTCAAAAGCACGGTAATTGCCACCTGCCAACATGGGCAATGTAAAAGTATTGAGTTCGTCAACAAACTCAGGATCGGCATATCCTGCCATATATCCGGCGGCTGCTTTTACCGGAACAAAGGGAATATCGGTACGGCCACCGGCTAATTTCTGGGCTCTTCTTTTTGCCAGGTAATTTCCTTTATTATCGCCGAGATCTTTTCTTAAAAGATCATCTAATGTCAGCTTAAACATGTCAGCCACAACTTCCAGCACTTCAATCCGGGGTTCTGCCCTTTCCTCTTCATAAGCGCCCAGTAAGGATCTTTTGATGGAAAGTTTATTGGCGAATTCTTCCTGGGTTAAACCCCGGAGTTTGCGGAGGTATTTTAAGTTTTTGCTGGCAACAGACATGTTTAACTAATTTAATTAGCTGCAAATTACTAATTTATTTAGATTTAAAAAATCCTTTATGCGGGTAAATGTTTTCTTCTATTTGGACAACCCAGAAAAAGTAAAGATTTTTATAGCCTTAATTTAAATAACGGTATGGCAAAAGCGAAAAAAGCAGGTGCAGGTAAAAAAGAAGGCAGTGTAAAAAAAGCAGGTGCAGGTAAGAAGGAAGGAAGTGCGAAAAAAAATGAAAAACCGGTTATTCTTGTTACCAATGATGATGGTATAACGGCACCGGGTATCCGTAATCTCATTGAAGCGGTAAAAGACCTGGGAACGGTGGTTGTTGTTGCTCCCGACAAACCACAATCGGGCATGGGTCACGCTATCACAATTGGCAGTCCATTGCGGTTACATAAAGTGAACACTTTTGAAGGTATAGAAGCCTACCAGTGTACCGGCACACCGGTAGATTGTGTAAAACTGGCAGTTGATAAAATCTTACACCGCAAACCGGATATCTGTGTAAGTGGTATTAATCATGGCGCCAATCACAGTATCAATGTAATTTATTCGGGTACCATGTCCGCTGCGGTAGAAGCGGCCATTGAAAGTATACCTTCCATTGGTTTTTCTTTGCTTGATTACAGTATAGAAGCCGATTTTGAAGGAGCCCGCAAATATGCCCGGCTTATTGTTGAATTGATGTTGAAACAAAAACTGGATAAACATTCTGTATTGAATGTAAACATTCCCGCTGTTCCCGCAGATTTAATCAAAGGCATGAAGATCTGCCGCCAGGCATATGCTAAATATGAAGAAGATTTTATTGAACGCGTTGATCCGCACAATCGTCATTACTATTGGTTAACAGGAGAATTTGTCAATTTTGATAAAGGAAAAGATACCGATGTATGGGCACTGGCCAACAATTATGTCAGTGTTGTTCCTGTTACTTTCGACCTGACCAATTATAACCTGAAAGAAAAACTTGATAAAACCTGGAATATATGATCCTTAAACGAGACAGCTTACCGCTTGGATTAATACTTGGATTATTAGGACCTGTACTGGGTTTGGTAATCGTTTATTTTGTAAAATTTTCCGGATTCACTTTTATTGAATTCCTCGACTTATTTATCAACACCAACCGGTTGATCACTTCTATCGGGTCATTAAGCCTGTTGGCCAACGTTGTATTATTTACCATTTATATCAATACACACCGCGACCAGACGGCTAAGGGCATCTTCATTTTTACACTCATTTATGGTATTGCGATCCTTATTTTAAAAATCCTGAACTAAAAATTATTTTAACCGATTGTATGGACAATGTATTCCCGGGAAAACTGGCGTGGAGCTCAAAATGATAATGTTGACAAATGAAGTATTACATCATAGCCGGGGAAGCTTCGGGCGACCTGCATGGTAGCAACCTGGTAAAGGAAATATTTAAACAGGATCCGGCCGCGAACATTCGTTGCTGGGGAGGTGATATGATGCAGGATGCCGGTGCAACACTTGTAAAACATTATCGTTCACTGGCTTTTATGGGTTTTATTGAAGTAGTAAAAAACCTGCGCACCATTTTAAAAAATCTTTCATTCTGCAAACAAGATATCACAGCGTTTCAACCAGATGCTGTTATACTGGTTGACTATCCTGGTTTCAATTTAAGGATTGCTAAATGGGCTAAACCAGCCGGGTATAAAGTGGTTTATTATATCTCACCACAGGTTTGGGCATGGAAGGAAAACCGGGTCAAAGGAATTAAGAAATTTGTTGATAAAATGCTGGTCATCTTACCCTTTGAAAAAGACTTTTATAAAAAATGGGATTATCCTGTAGAATATATTGGTCACCCATTGGTGAATGTGATTGATGAATTTATTAGCCAGCAGGAAAAAACAATAACATCTGGTCCGCCCATAGTGGCATTATTACCCGGTAGCCGTAAACAGGAAATATTGAAAAAATTACCCATTATGTTACAGGTAGCCTCCCATTTTCCGGGTTACCAGTTTATTGTAGCCATGGCTCCGGGTATTGACGATGCATTTTACAGGTCACTTTTAGCTCCATATAATAATGTATCATCCATTGCGGGCAAAACATATCATTTATTAAGCATGGCGAAAGCTGCATTGGTAACATCTGGTACAGCAACATTAGAAACAGCTTTATTCAATGTTCCCCAGATCGTATGTTATAAAGGTTCGCCTGTTAGTTACGAAATTGCAAAAAGAGTAATCAAAGTAAAATATATTTCACTGGTCAATTTAATTATGGATAAAGAAGTAGTGAAAGAATTGATACAGGACCAATTAACAGTTTCTAACCTGGAAAAAGAATTAAAGAAAATATTATTGGATGAAACCAGGATCAGTGAAATAAAATCTGATTATGCCTTATTAAAGAATAAACTGGGGGCACAAAAAAATGCATCTGCTACCGCAGCAGCCTCCATTATATCCTTTCTGCGTTAAATTATTTGGCTAAAAGTTTAATTGCCAACACGATCAAACAAAAAATAAAAATTAATATGCTGATGCGGTTAATACCGTGCATATATTTTATCCATTGCGTATTTGGTCGGTCAGGATCTGGTTTGCGGAGGTATAAATATTCACTGATTTGTTTCCAAACACCCATAACATTTAATTAAGCATGCAAAGTTACAAACCCTGAAGAGAAATACCTTTCTCTTAATTTTCAATTTAATGTAATGGGAAAGGGCAGTCAGCCAACATGCCTTCTTTCTTCCAGGAAAGATTCCAAATCTCTTAATGTAATAGGCTTCTCCCAAACTTTGAACGAATCAGAATGCAGTTCAGGTGTATTGGGGTGATAAGCACTGATCAGGTGTAATTGCATGGATGGATATTTCTCTAATAGATAAGCCGCTTTATCCCATCCTAAACCATCAGGTAAATTGTTGTCAAGGAAAAGAATATCTGGTTTGATGGCAGGCACCTGGGATATACCCTCTTTCAGAGTATGAAAATAATAAACATCGTAATTTTTACGAGTTAAATAAGTCTTCATCAGTAAGCACAGGTCGACCTCATCATCAATTATGAGTACTTTTTTTCGCTGGATCATATATAAGCTTGTAACACAGTTTTCTAATTCTATGAACTAATATATAAAAATTCCGGCCAAACTTATAATGCCTGAAATCGTTTACTGTTTAAGGTTACTGTAGAAATTACTACTCAAAGGTTTATAGTCATTCATCCCCATAATTTTTCAATAATTTTTGGGAGGCATAATTTTTTAAGTATATAATTTATTCTTCACATTAAAAATATAATTATGACATCGAATACAAAAATGGCTTTGGGGATTTTAGGTGCAGTTGCAGCAGGTGCTGTAATTGGTTTGTTAATGGCTCCTGAAAAAGGAAAAGATACAAGAACTAAAATAGGTAATACAGCAAATGACTGGGGTAAGCAATTGGGCGATTTATTTGCAGCTACAAAAACAGAAGCATCGCATCTGAAAGATAAAGCGTATAAAAAAGCAAATGAACTTCGCGGACAAGCGGCACACACAGCTAATTCAATTAAAGATCGTTAATTAACCGGGCAGGTCCTTTCATGACCTGCCCTTTTTTAAGATACATTATGCAAGGACTTAAGGATTCATTCACCGATTTAAAAGATAATGCAGGAGGACTGGTAGACAACTACATTAAACTGGCAAAAGTGCAGGTGGCTGAAAAATCAATTAATGCACTTTCCCTGATCATAGTAGTGGTACTTGCATTATTTCTTATGATTTTTTTTCTATTCTTTACAGGCATGGCACTGGGTATCTGGATTGGCAATTTATTGGATAATGAAATTGCCGGTTACCTGATAATAGCAGGCATTTATTTGCTTGTTGCAGTAATACTGGTAGCTGCCAGGAGAAAACTGATATTTCCATTTGTTGCTAAATCCATTATTAAAACTATTTATGGACAAACCGATAAAAACATTTGAAGACCTTATTAAGGAAAAAGAAAACCTGAAGCATCAAATCGCTATTCAAAAAGGCAATATTCAATATGATATTGCTGGTATGAAGAATGCGGTGAAGCCGGCCACTGTGGCTTATAACTTGTTTGGAAAATATGTGAATGCAAAACCAAACAGCCCTGCTTTAGTAATGGTTACCAGGATGATAACCGCTTTTATCTTAGGTAAGATTATCAAGAAAAGAAAAGGTGGAATCATCAGGAAAATAGCCGCATTATTATTGGCAAATTTCATTACCCTTTCTGTAAGACCTTTGGTGGTAGCAGTGAATAATTTTTTAATGAGCAAATTCAGACCGCCGGTCGCAAAAGTTACACCTACCGTAGTTACGGTAGAACAACCGTATTAAACCAGAAATTTTTTATTTCGCGGATGATATTTAATAGCCCATCGAAACTAACAGGTTTAACGATGTAACTATTAGCGCCCAGTTCGTAACATCGTCTAACTTCCATTTCATTTTTTGTGGTCGTAAAAATGATCACCGGAATTATTTTATAAACAGGGTGATCTTTAATTTCTTTCAATACCTCTCTCCCATCCTTCTTTGGCATATTTAAATCAAGTATGATCAATGAAGGTAAATCAGCCTGATCGCCTGCTGCCTTACATGAATCCAGGTATGAGATGAGTTCTACACCATTGTGTACAAATTCGATCTGGAATGTAAGTCCATTTTCTTCAAATGCTGTTTGAAATAAAAATTGATCATCAGCATCGTCTTCAGCAATTACAATCAGCGGTTGACGCATATTTTGAAATATTTAAAAATATAAACGAACTACACCCGGTGGCACTTGTTTTTTGGTGAAAATATAAAATATAAATTATGAAACAACTATATGACCAGTCAATGCCTGGTTCAAACGATCCCAAAGAAAAAAAAATAGTGAATGAGCAGGAACAGAATAAGCCTGTTAATACCGGGGATCAGCCTTTTGAAGAAGAAGATCCTGCGTTAAAAGAAAATCAGCCAAAAGAAAAAGAACAATCAATTACAGAAAACAATGAAGAAATAACAAACAAGGGAGATAGCAATATATTGAACAAAGATCCCGGCATTCAGCCTGAATAAAGATTGATTATTTTTTATCGCAACTTCCTTAAAAAAAGAAAGTACAGTCCCAATGACTGTACCTTCTTTTTTTCATAGCCTTAACCTGAAAGTTTTTAATCAACCCTCCTGAAACCACCTGCGATGAGAGAGATCAGGAACAATACAATGAAAATATAGAATAGAATTTTTGCAATAGAAGCTGCTCCTGCAGCAATACCACCAAAACCAAATACGGCTGCTATGATGGCAATAACTAAGAATATTAAAGTCCAGCGTAACATAATTTTAGATTTTTATGATTAAATAAATTTTGTCTCAACATTCTACACTTACATTATAAATATCTGTGCCAAACTTGTATATCTGCCTCAAAAAAAATTACAACCTGCTAATCACCTCTTACTTATTGATACAGTATTGAACTGTCAAATAAGTATATGCACTGGAGAAGGTCATTACGCTTTTCAATATTAAAAACATCTTTCCTGTAGAACCTCCTCTACAAAATATCTACACAGCATTTTTTAAAAGTAACTTCTTATAAGGTATAAGAATTTAGGCGTTCAATCTATGGCAGTACAAAAGAAAGCACCACGCAAGAGTAAAGCCGCTACTAAAAATAAAGAGCAGGATCTCAGATCCACGTTTATAAGTGCCGGTTATAAAAGTGCGGGTAAATTACAGGACCAGGTAGCTATTATTACCGGTGGCGACAGCGGCATCGGCCGGGCTGTAGCTGTGCATTTTGCAAAAGAAGGAGCACATGTGGTGATTGTATATCACCAGCACGATACTGATGCGAAAGAAACAAGTAAAATGGTGCAGGAACTTGGTCGGGAATGTTACCTGTACAAAGGTGATATTGCAAAGGAAGCTTTTTGCAAAAAAGTAGTAAATGGAACTATTAAGCAATTAGGTAAGATAAATATCCTGGTGAATAATGCGGCTACGCAAAATCCGAAAGAAGATTTTAAAACTATTTCGGCCACCCAGTTCCGCAGGACTTTTGAAGTAAATATTTTTTCATTTTTTTATTTATCGCAGGCTGTTGTAAAGGTGATGGCGAAGAATGGAACCATCATCAATACAGCTTCGGTTGTTGCTTACCGTGGCAGCGATCACCTGATTGATTATTCATCTACTAAAGGAGCAATTGTAGCATTTACCAGGTCTCTTTCAAAAAACCTGGCTGAAAAAGGAATCAGGGTTAATGCAGTAGCACCCGGACCCATCTGGACGCCATTGGTATTAACCACATTTGATAAAAAACATCTTGAATCATTTGGAGAAAGTACCCCAATGAAAAGAGCTGGTTATCCATACGAGGTTGCCCCTGCTTTCGTTTTTTTGGCTTGTTACCAGGATTCAAGCTTTGTAACAGGGCAGGTAATTCATGTAAATGGAGGCGAGGTTGTGAACAGTTAATGGTACCATAACTAACACAAATAAAAACTTTTGGGTATATATTGGGTAAAATTTTACCCAACCCCTGAATCTTTTTGCTGTTTACGTAAATTATTTCTGAGCATTTAAAAAACTGAAAACAGCTTCTAGTATTTGAATTGCACGGATTTATGCCATGTGAATAATTTTTATTTCCCCATTTTTAAAGTTTGGTGTTATGCTTGCGCTATAGTGTGAAAACCTAGAGATATGCTTCACCAAAACCTATCGCAAAAGCAACAGTTAAAGATTTTACCTCAACAGATACAATTACTCAATTTATTTCACCTGAATTCTCTTGAACTGGAACAGCGCATCAACCAGGAAATAGAAGAAAATCCTTTGCTGGATGAAGAAAAAAGTGAAGAAGAGCCTTTGCCAGAAAAAGAAATGGAAGTAGTCCAGGATTATTCGGATTATGATGAATTTGAAAACGACGATATTCCGGATTATAAAACGGAATGCGAAAACTTCTGGCATACGGAGAATTTTCCTGAAAGACCGATGGCTGAATTAACAGATTTCAGAAAGGATATTAAAATGCAGTTCCATTACCTGGAACATACGCCAGAAGAATTAGTACTTGCTGAGTTCATCATTGATTCGCTGAACAATCATGGAATGCTGGATTTGGATATCCAGGCGCTGGCAGATGATTTTTCGTTCAAGCATAAACGTTGGATTGAAACGGAGGAAGTTGAATCAGTGTTGATGAAGATACAGCAACTGGAGCCCATTGGCGTTGGCAGCCGCAGCATCAATGAATGCTACCTGCTGCAACTAAAGAAAATGAACCAGAAGCGCCCGGATGTAAGGCTTGCGACTTTGTTAATTGAAAATCATTTCAATGACCTGCGCCGTCGCAACCTCGAAAAAATTATGCATGACCTGCATGTAGAAGAAGACGAATTGGTGATCATTATGCAATTGATCGGTAAATTAAAAATGAAACCGATTGCTGAATCTGCCAGTTCAACCGAAGTGAATCAGAATATTTTACCAGATTTTATTATAGTACAGGAAGATGATTACCTGGAAGCATTTCTTTATAAACAGCGTTCATCATCACTACATATTAACAGCAGCTGGAAAGAAATGATTGAAGCCAAAGGAAATGGCAACAAAGCGGATAAGGCCACCCAGCAATATTTAAAAAACAAATTGAATGCTGCTCAATGGTTTGTTAATGCCATTCGCCAGCGGGAAGGCACGATGCTGAAAGTGATCAAGGCCATCTTACATTTTCAATATGATTATTTCCGTGAAGGTGATGTAAGATTGTTAAAACCCATGATCTTAAAAAACATTGCGGATATGATCGGTGTTGATATATCAACCGTATCCCGCATTACCTGTAATAAATATGTTGAAACACCCTTTGGAACAATCCTCCTGAAAGATCTTTTCACAGAAGGCATCGCCAATGAAAAAGGAAAAGTTATCAGTAACCGGGTAATACAAACAACTTTAGAGGAATTAATTGAAACGGAGGACAAAAAAAATCCATATACAGATCAGCAATTGGTAACTATTTTGGCAGAAAAAGGATTTTCGATAGCCCGCAGAACAGTTGCCAAATACCGGGAACAATTACAAATACCTGTTGCACAGATGCGGTCATTATGGGCCTGATGTATTCCTTAACAAATAAAGTAAATTTGAAAAAGTAAAAAAACCAAAATATGCAAAGAATTCTTGTAATTGATGATGACCGGGATATGTGTATGTTATTAAAACGCTTTCTTTCACGCCACGATTTTGAAGTGAACGAAGCCTTATCCGGCAAAAAAGCTATGGAAATTTTAAATACCTGGGAGCCTAACCTGGTATTAACAGATTTTCGTTTAGAAGATATGGATGGTAAAGTGATACTGGAAAAGATAAAGAACATGTATCCTTCCGTTCCGGTAATCATTATTACAGGTTACAGCGATATCAAAACAGCTGTTGATGTAATAAAATCCGGGGCATATGATTATGTCACCAAGCCATTGATCCCGGATGAAATTTTAATGACCATTAAAAAAGCATTGGTTAACCCGCAACCATTTGTTGCAGCGGAAAAAACGAATGGGCAGGCAGCTGAAAACAATGTTGAGAAAAAACCGGCACCGGTAAAAGAAGGACCAACACAGAAATATATTTTTGGCGACAGTTCATCTTTCAAAAATATCATTCAGCAAATAGAAAGAGTGGCGCCTACTAATTACAGCATCATTGTTTATGGTGAAAGTGGTAGTGGTAAGGAAGCCATTGCGCAACAGATTCATAAGAAAAGTATGCGCAGCAATAAACCATTTGTAGCTATTGATTGCGGTGCGCTGTCAAAAGAATTAGCCGGCAGTGAATTATTTGGACATGAAAAAGGTTCATTCACCGGGGCCATCAACCAGAAAATAGGAAACTTTGAAATCGCAAATGGCGGTACCATTTTCCTGGATGAAGTTGGTAATCTTAGTTATGATATACAGGTAGCTTTATTAAGGGTTGTGCAGGAAAGAAAAATGCGCCGTGTAGGTGGTGTTAAAGACATTGATTTAGATGTACGCATCATTGTGGCAAGTAATGAAAAACTTTGGGATGCCGCCCGCCAGGGAAAATTCCGCGAAGATCTTTACCATCGCTTTAATGAATTTACTATTGATGTTCCACCGCTTCGGGAAAGAAAAGAAGATATCATGGTATTTGCCTATCATTTTCTAAAGCTTACAAATGAAGAACTGAATAAAAATGTTAAGGGCTTCAGCCAGGAAGTGGAAGATATTTTCAGACGTTATGTGTGGTATGGTAACCTGCGTGAAATGAAGAATGTTGTAAAAAGAGCAACGCTGTTAACTGACGGAGATATTATAGAAGCACATTGTCTTCCATTCGAGATCTCTAATTTTTCAAAATTGCAATTTGATCAGCAACCTGAGCCCACGCATGAAAATCATGATCAGCCATTTCATCCTGAATCCAATTTATCAGGACAATCCAGGACATCGCCCATAAACCTCAAAGCCGCAGGTATAGATGCAGAATACGAAGCCATCTTACAGGCACTAAAAAAAGTGAACTTCAACAAAAGCAAAGCAGCCAAATTGTTGAATATAGATAGAAAGACATTATATAATAAGATGAAACTCTATAATGAGTTTAACAATGGTTAACCATGGGTGAAAAGACCATAAAAGCAGGTACGGATCTTGTGAAAATTTTGGTGGATAATGGAAAGGGATCGGAAGTTATACTTCAAAAGTTATCCGATCTTTTTCCTGCTATCCTTTTTATTTACAATACGGAAGATGAAAAGATCTCCTTCTTAAATAATAAGATATCTTCTATACTTGGTTATACGGTTCAGGATTTAAGTAAAATAAATAACGACTTATTTTCCTTTATCTCACCTGATGACAGGCCGGTTGTGGCGGAGGCCATTTCACATTTCAGGGAGCAGGAGGAAATGGAAACCCTTTCAATTAAATGCCACCTGCTAACAAGGGACGGATCACCTGTATTATACAAAATTGAAGGACAGGTGGTTGATAAAAATGTTCAGAACAAACCCTATAATATATTATTTACAGCAAGCCAGTTAACAAACCAGTCAGCATATAATGAGGATATCCTGAATTTTAAATCATTGATGCATGAAAATGAAAGGTTGTTAAAGTATGGCACCTGGGAATATAATTTTGCAACGGAAAGCATTCACTGGTCAGATGGAATGTATCTCTTGTTTGGTTATGATCCTGTAAAAGACCGCGAACGTTTAAAAGTGGATGAAGATATTTATTTCAAACACATGGATCCATCGCAGGTAAAGACCATGCTGGAAAAAAGAAAAATGTTTTTGGAAAAAAATATTAATGAATATACCTGGGAATACGAGATTTTCACCAATGATAAAGCCCAAAAGAGAATTGAATCATACAGCCGGCTTATACGGGATGAAAATGGTAATCCAACCCAGATCATTGGAACCAGCCGGGATATCAGCCGACTAAGGGATTATGAAAGAAGCCTGGAAGAAAAAGTGAAGGACCTGGATCGCAGTAATAAAGAATTGGAAGAATTTGCATACATCGCATCACACGATTTGCAGGAACCATTAAGAAAACTCACCACCTTCAGCGAACGTTTACAACAAAAATTTTCAGATCGCCTGGATGATGACGGTAATGCATACATTAATCGCATGCTTAATGCAACCAGTAATATGCGGATGCTGATAGATAATTTATTAGAATATTCCAGGACAACAAGTTCCGCTGTGGTTGCAGAAAAATGTTCATTAAATATAGTGGTGAATAAAGCATTGAGTGATTTGGAATTACCCATAGAAGAAACAAATACAAAAGTAGAGGTGGGAAAATTACCCGATATAACCTGCATCCCGGGTCAACTAAGCCAGCTATTTATCAATATCATTGGCAATGCAATCAAATTCAGAATGCCGGATAAACAACCAATCATAAAAATTCAAAGCAGGAAGCTTATTGCCAAAGAGATATCCTATCATATGCTTGATGAATCCAAAAATTGGCACCAGGTAACTATTTCAGATAATGGAATTGGATTTGAAGAAGAATACTCAAGAAAAATATTCCAGATATTTCAAAGATTGCACAGCAAAGCGGAATACCCGGGCACGGGCATAGGACTTTCTATTTGCAAAAAAATTGTGGACCACCATAAAGGCGTCATTTATGCAGAGGGCAAACCGATGCAGGGAGCAACCTTTACCATTATTTTACCCGAAACCCCATAAAAATTCTTTAATGCCATCTTCAAAAAATAATACACGTATCCTTATCATAGATGATGATGAAGATGATTTCTTCATTACGAGTGAATATATCAAACAAATAGATTCTAATAATTTTGACATTGAATGGTGTTACAATTATTCACAGGCGCTTGAAAGAATGCGCACCCATGAATTTGATCTTTACCTGGTTGATTATCGCCTCGGCGCAAAAACAGGTATCGATCTTTTGAAAGAAGCCATTGAAATGGAATGTGAAGAACCGATCGTACTGTTAACCGGTAAAGGAAATCAATCGATTGATAAAGAAGCGATGCATATTGGTGCAGCTGACTACCTGGTAAAAACAGAACTCAGCACCGAAAAACTGGAACGTTGTATTCGGTATTCACTTGAGAGATCTTCTTCACTCAAAGCTTTAAAAGCCAACGAAAGAAAATATCGCAGCATGTTTGAACATTCAAAAGATGCGGTATTTGTTGCAAATGAAGATCTTCGATTTAAACACGCTAATAAAGCTACTTCAGCTTTAACAGGATATGCCCCGGAAGAATTGATCAGCATGGGTCTTGAAGATTTTATTCCAAAAGATCAATACGATAAGATTTTACAACAACTGAAAACAAAGAATGAAATTTTTGATGTTGAAATTGAATTGAGCGGAAAAAATAATATCAAACGAACATGTATTTTATCCGCTACCAAACAGTTTGATGAAGAAAATACTTACCTGCAGGGAATGATCCATGACATAACCTTATTGAAGAAAGCAGAGAAGGCAACGTTACAAGCTGAAAAACTGGCTGCTGCCGGCCGACTCGTTAGAACATTAGCGCATGAAGTAAGGAACCCACTGAATAATATTAATTTATCTGTTGAACAATTACAACATGAAGCAATAGATGATAAATTTTCTCCTTATCTCCAGATCATAGATCGTAACAGTAAACGGATTGGTGGATTGATCACTGAATTACTGAACTCCTCCAGGCCCGCAGAAATGAAACTGGAGAAAAAATTATTGCAAGGTATTCTTGACGAAACGGTTTCCGAAGCACTGGACCGCATCACTTTGCAAAAAATTAAAATGCAGATCAAATATGATGAAAGACCTGCATACATTATTGCTGATAAAGAAAAACTAAAGATTGCCTTTTTAAATATCATTATCAATTCCATTGAAGCCATGGAAGAAGAGAAAGGTGTATTGCAGATAGGCGTTGAATTTGGAAAAGACATGCATACCGTAACCATTGCAGATAACGGTACGGGCGTAAACGAAGAAAATTTAAGCCGCCTTTTTGAACCTTATTTTACTTCTAAAAGAAATGGAATGGGACTTGGGTTGGCCGCTACGTTGAATATCATTCAATCACACAAGGCACAAATAGAAGTAAATTCAATGGTGAATTTTGGAACCAAGTTTACGGTAAGTTTTCCCGTTGCATAAAAACTCATCCTGGGACATCGTAAAAAATTAAAAGCTTCGGTAGATACCGAAGCTTTTTCCCGTTTAACCGTCCTTAATTAAAAACCCTAAATCGTTTATAGTAAATTATTTTGAAGTAATGTTTCTTATATAATAATTACGAAAAACCGTACCAATTATTTTTCAGTTAACGATATAAGTAATACCAGATCTTATTGTAGAGTCAACTCTACATAATCTGATTCAAAGAGAAAATGATTGCTCATCTGGCATAGATTTTTTTATTTATATTTTAAATCTACAGATATGAGAGCGATATGGACAGGGTCGATTGGATTCGGCCTGGTAAACATCCCGGTTAAAATGTTCAGTGCTGTTCAGGCCAGCGAACTGGACCTTGATATGCTGGATAAAAAAGATCATGCAAACATAAAATTTCAAAGGGTCAATGCTAACACAGGCAAAGTAGTGCCCTATGAAAACATTGTGAAAGGATATAAAATGGATGATCAATATGTAGTGCTGACAGATGAAGATTTTGAAAAAGCGAGCCCGGAAAAATCAAAGGTCATAGAGATAGAGCAATTCGTAGATCTTAAATCCATAGATAGTATGTATTATGAAACGCCTTATTATCTTGAACCGGATAAATCAGGTGTTAGACCCTATGCATTACTGAGAGACGCATTGAAGAAATCTGGTAAAGCAGGATTAGGCAATTATGTAATGCGTACAAAACAAAGCCTGGGAGTTATTAAAGTAATCAATGATGTTTTGGTTTTACAGAAGATCAGGTTTGCTGAAGAAATTAGAAAACCGGATGAATTAAATATTCCTGATACCGCAAGTAAACCTGCTGAATTAAAAATGGCGCTTGCACTCATAGATCAACTGAGCGGAAAATTTGACATTGAAAAATATAAAGACACTTACACGGAGCAGTTAATGAAACTGATCAAAGCCAAAGCAAAAGGCAAGAAATTCACTGCACCGGCTATGCGGGTCGTGCACTCAAAATCTAAAGACCTTATGGCTCAATTGAAAGAAAGTCTTGAAACAAAAACCAGAAAAGCATCCTGATGACGCTGACAAAATATAAACAGAAAAGAAAGTTTCAGGACACGCCGGAACCCGCGGGAAGCAAAAGCAAGGATAAAAAATACCGATTCGTGGTGCAACGTCATCATGCCAGCCGCCTGCATTATGATTTCAGGTTAGAGTTGGATGGTGTACTTAAAAGTTGGGCAGTGCCCAAAGGTCCTTCGCTAAACCCAAAAGATAAACGCCTGGCGATGATGGTTGAAGATCACCCGGTGGATTATATCAGTTTTGAAGGAGAAATTCCAAAAGGAAATTATGGAGCCGGTATGGTGATGATATGGGACGAGGGAACTTTTACACCTGTCAATGAAAAAAGCGAACCTATTACGGAAAAGCAGGCACTGGCATCTCTTAAAAAAGGACAAATTAAATTCAGCATAAAAGGCAAAAGGTTGAAGGGAGAGTTTGCCCTTGTAAAAATTAAAAATGATCAATCAAGTGGTGATCCATGGCTGTTAGTTAAACACCGGGATAAATATGCCGTAGATGATAAATACAACAGCGAAGATTTTGTTTCAGCCAAAGACAAAAAAGCAGGAGAAAAAAAAAAGAAGGAACCTGACCCTCCCCGACCCCGGGTAAATATCCGGTTTCCAAAATCATCCATGAAGCTGGCAGATTATCACAAACCCATGCTGGCTACATTAACAGATAATCCATTTGATGATAAGGAATGGATCTTTGAAATTAAATGGGATGGTTACCGCGCCGTAGCAGAAGTAAATAATGGAAAAGTGAAATTTTATTCCCGCAATGGACTTTCGTTCATTGACAAATTCGCGGTGATAACCGAATCATTGAAAAATATAAAACATTCCGTGATTCTTGATGGCGAAGTGGTATTGCTGAATGATAATAAACCGGATTTTCAAAAGCTTCAGCAGTATGAAGACAACTATGATATGCCCCTGGTTTATTATGTGTTCGATATGCTGAGCCTGGATGGAAAAAATTTAAAATCTCTCCCCCTACTTGACCGGAAAGAACTGCTGCAAAAATTACTGGAAGAAAATAATGACCCGGTCATCCGTTTTTCGGATCATATAACGGAAAC
>CAMPGG010000027.1 GCA_946885335.1 uncultured Chitinophagaceae bacterium | reverse complement strand
CTCTTGCAGTATGCGTTCGGCTATGATCTGTGTGGTTGTTTTGCCTGTTGTTTCCTTTACTGAACGATTTAAATGGTTTACATGAACATTTAGCAACGGGGCAAAGTCTATCGCTGAACGCAACTCGATGGTTTGCTCTGTACCGTCAATTGGAAACTGCTGTTCTAAGCGTTCAAGAAATGTGACTGTAATTCTTTGTGAAGCATTAAGAGTTCCTGTACGAAGATTTGCGTCTGGGGCTATTTTCATAGCAAGGTGCATGACTTCTAATAGAAGGGCACGGAGCAGGTCATATTTGTGTATATAGTCAGAACGAATTTCAGTAAACATCCGTTCAAACAATATGTCTGCCTGCTTAGCTTCCTTAACCGTAAGTTCAAAGAAGGCAGGTCCGCCGGGTTGGAAAATGGAGTATTGTGTTGGATTAGCTAAACTATGGAAGAAGTCGGGGCTAAAAACACAGAAAAAGCCACCCGCTATGCGATCTCTTTCTTCCCATCCAAAAGGAACCGTTGGGTTATCAAAGACAAGTGCATGTTTTCGCACTTCGATTTTATTGTCAGCATAAAGGTATTTACCATTGCCATATACAAGCGTTATATTGTACCAGTCTCGTTTGCGAATAGGGTAAGATTTAATGCCTTTACCGCCGACATCATCTAAACGAAAAACATTGAAATGACCAAGTTCATTGCGTAAGTCGCTGGGAAGCCATGCATTTCTCGATTTATACAGTTCCTCAATTGTTTGAATGTGTGGCACTATACAAAGTTGCGAATTTCAAACGAACAATTTTGCTTAATTAGAATGAAATGCGGAAGGGTCGGCGATTCGAACCCGTCAACTCACACAATAAGTTCACAATAGTGAGCCTCTTTTTTATAATTCTTAAGCGTTAGGAGAAAGTACAGTTTAATTTTCCTTGTAATGATTTGCTTTTATTTTATGAATCTCATCAAGCAACCCTTCAGTTGGTTTATCCAGTGTCATTTCCCAAAACATAATGCCTTTAAGACCCAAATCGATGGCGTATTGTGTTTTGTTTTGAATGGATAAAGCATCATCAAACGTTGCAAATATTTTTTGGGCTGCATTATAAGCATAAGGAGCTTTAGCAATGGTATCACGGTAAAAAACAAATCCGTCCTTTTCATTTAATCCTTTTTCAAATTGAGCATAAGGAACAAAGCTTTTAAATTTCCCGGATTGATATAATCCATTGTTTACATTTTCTACATTTTCCCAGGTACGTGCATAAAATGCACCGCCAATCACTATTTTATCAGCAGGTACACCGATAGATAATAAATATCGAATGGCATCATCTGCTGATTCTTTTTGTTTGTCACTGGAATATAAAGGCGTATGGTGGCCTGTTACCGTACTAAACCCGCTAACCAGGTCATAACTCATCAGGTTTACATTATTTACCAAAGGCATTACTTTTTCCCATTCTATCGATTCTTCCAAAAACTTTGGAAAACCACCCGCGGCAAAACTGATTTCATGTTTTTCGCCCAGACTGTTTCGGATGGATTTTACCAGTTCTGTGAAATTTGGTTTATCCTCGGCCTTCCATGCATGACCGGGATGTCCGGGAATGCCCGGGTATTCCCAATCAAGGTCAATGCCATCCGTTTGAAAATAATCATTTAGTTCTTTTACTGATTCTGCAAACTCTTCTCTTCCGGCCTCTGTTGAAAAGACAGGTGAACAAAATTCACAGCCTCCCCAACCTCCTAACGATAATAACACTTTAAGTGTGGGATGATCCTTTTTCAATGAGACCAGTTTTTTGATCGTTGCAGAATCTCCCTGGTTATCTACATTCAGCCTGTTTCCTTTCAGGTGGCAAAAACTATAAATAATGTGTGTTAGCTTTTTTATATCATATTTATCAATGGCATCTGCATTACCCGAATAATATGCAATTACAGATATTTCAGCTTTTGTGGATTCCTTCGTATTTTTTACAGCGGAACAAGAGACAAACATCAAAATGATCAATGAAAAGAAATGTATAACAAGCTTATTCATTTATTAAAAATTTGGGGATGAAAATTTGCAAATAATAATTTATCGTTAGTAATATCTATTTTAAAATTATAGTTTAAAAAATAAAACGCTTCCGAATTTTGTTTTTTTCCCAGTTTTAATCTGCTTACATTTATCCATACCAATCTAACATTAAAAATCATGGCAAAACCTGTCTTTTCTTCCTATTGTTCATTTTCAGCACATGCAGAAACTGGTTCTGTTCACAAACATTACCACGATCACGAATATGGATTTCCGCTTGATTCCGATGACCAGTTATTTGGCAGAATGATACTGGAAATAAACCAGGCCGGTTTAAGCTGGGATACCATACTAAAGAAAAAAGAAAATTTTTTTAATGCTTATGATGGTTTCAAAATCCAGGTTGTTGCGCAATATGGTGAGAATGAAAGAAAGCGTTTACTGGGTGACGCCGGTATTATCCGTAACCGGTTAAAAGTGGATGCAGCCATTGAAAATGCAAAACGCATTGGAATTATTCAACAGGAACATGGTTCTTTTCAAAATTGGCTGGCAGTTCATCACCCCAAAACAAAAGATGAATGGACCAAACTTTTTAAGCAACAGTTTAAATTTATGGGTGGTGAAATTGTCAATGAATTTTTAATGAGCACGGGATACCTGCCTGGCGCACATGTTGAAGACTGCCCGGTTTATAAAAAAGTGATGAAATCAAAACCTGCCTGGGCATTGAAAAAAAGGAAAACAAAGAAGTTGGATCTTGTTTAAAGGAATTATGGATTGATGGTCCAGTCCACTAACTGGTTCACCCATTCGGCTCGGTATGGGGTAGTGATCTTGATATAATTATCGGTGTAACCTTCCATCATATTATTCTTCTGGTGGCTTTCAAACAATACTTTACGCGTTTGCCCGCTATGCAGGTTAGTAAAATATTGTTGTTTCATAAATGATAGATTCCGCAAAGTTTTATTGCGTTCGTTCCTGGTATGTATGGGCACAACCGGTTTTATCTCCAGCGCTTTGGTCTGGTCTCTTTCAGAATAAGTAAATACGTGCAGGTAGCTGATATCCAGTTCGTGCAAAAAGTTTAATGTTTCATTGAAATGTTCCTCGCTTTCCCCCGGAAACCCGACGATCACATCAACGCCAATGGCGCAATGTGGCATCAATGTTTTAATCAGCGATACTCTATCCGCATATAATTCTCTTTTATAACGGCGACGCATAGCTGCTAAAATTTCATTGCTGCCGCTTTGCAGGGGAATGTGAAAATGCGGCATGAACTTATTACTCTGCGCTACAAATGCAATAATATCATTGGTCAGCAGGTTGGGTTCAATGCTGCTGATCCTGTATCGCTCAATACCATCTACTTTTTCAAGTTCCTGTACAAGATCAAAAAATGTTTCGGCATGTTTTTTATCACCTTCCGGTCCTTTACCAAAATCACCCAAATTCACACCCGTTAAAACGATCTCTTTTACGCCATTTGCCGCTAAAGCTTTTGCGTTGTTCACAACATTTTCAATACTGTCACTGCGGCTTTTTCCCCTCGCCATGGGAATGGTGCAGAATGAACAATTATAATCACAGCCATCCTGGACTTTCAAAAAAGTGCGGGTGCGGTCATTTATTGAAAATGAAGGATTGAAACCGGAAACATCATCTATATCACAACTGCAGATCAGCGTAGAATCACCTTTGGTAAAATTTTGAATATGCTGGGCGATGTTGAATTTTTCAGCCGCACCTAATACCAGATCAACGCCGGGAATGGCGGCGATTTCGGCAGATTTTAACTGGGCGTAACATCCTGTAATTACTACAACGCTTTCCGGCGCTTTTCGCTGAATGCGCCTCACCAATTGGCGGCATTCTTTATCTGCATTATCTGTTACAGAACAGGTGTTGATCACATACACGTCAGCCTGGCTGCCAAATTCCTTTTTTTCAAAACCTTCATTTTCCATCAGCCTGCTGAGTGTGGAAGTTTCAGAAAAATTGAGTTTGCATCCTAATGTGTGAAAAGCTACTGTACGCCTCGGTTCCATAAGCCGGCAAAGATAATGCATTCAGGTGATTCAGCTTTTTAAGCAAGCTACTACAGGAAATTATTGATTTGATTTACATATTAGCATTCCATAAAATACGGTAAAAAGAAATTCATATCATTGCATCATAATTATTACCATGAAGACAAAGGCTGCCCCTTATGTTTTTTTACTGATCCTGGCTTTGCTGGCCTTTTTCCTGGCCCGTCGAAATCAATCGTTGGAAAATAATGCAGCACCTTCTCCCACAAACAAATCAACCACCAATTCATCCACGAATGTTAACCGGAACCGGGGTTTCGACAGGCGGGTATCTTATATAGAATACACTGCCCATGGGCGATGCAGGATGCAATGTCGCAAAATAAGCCAGGCAGAAGTGAAAGAGATCATGCAGCGGGGAAAGATCAATTATAATAAAAGCGATGTAAAAGCAAAACCCTGTCCTGAATATGCTTTGGAAGGAACAACCAGCGATAATCAAAGGGTAAGAATTGTATTTGCCCAATGCGATACAAAAAGTAAAGTAGTAACGGTAATTGATTTGAATAAGGAATGGGCCTGTGACTGTCCATGAGAAAAAATTTAGTGATGCAAATTTTCTGGAAACCCTTTCAATGGCTTTATTGCGTTTACGCGATGACGTTATTTGTATTGCTGATGCTGATAATCTTTCCATTTGCATTATTAACAACATTATTCGGCCACATTAAAGGCGGTAATATGGCTTACCGTTTATGTATGTTGTGGGGCGATGTTTGGTTTTTCATGATCGGCATCAGGCATAAAAATATTTTTCCCGCTGGAAAACCTGGCGATAAACAATTTGTTTATGTAGCAAATCATATTTCTTATTTGGATGCGGCCATCATTGTCAAAGCTATTCGCAAACCAGTTCGTCCTTTAGGCAAGGCGGAAATGGCAAAAATTCCGGTATTCGGATTTATTTACCGGAATGTGATCGTAACGGTTGATCGCAGCAATGCATTGAACAGGGCGAAAAGCGTTCGACGGTTAAAAGCGGTATTGCGCAAAGGAATTTCTATTTTCTTTTTCCCGGAAGGCACGTTCAACATGACAGGGCAACCGCTAAAGAATTTTTATGATGGTGCTTTTCGCATTGCTATAGAAACCAATACACCCATCAAACCCGTATTATTTATTGATAGTTACAGGCGAATGCATTACCGCCACATATTTACTTTAAATCCCGGTATTAACCGGGTAATACATTTACCTGAAATTGAGGTGACTGGTTATTCTTTATCCGAACTGGATAAATTAAAAGAGCATGTATATGGGATCATGGAAGATGAATTGCGTAACTGGAATGTTCATTGGGTAAAATAATCGCACTCAATTTGTCCTTTGTTTTTATTTTGGTTGATTAGATTTGTAAGCATGCAAACGGAAACATCTTTATTTGACCAGGAAGGCAGCCACACAGAAACAAGGCCTTGTTATGCCGAGATCATTATACCGCTTGCTTTGCCTAAAAATTACACCTGGCGTGTTCCACAGCAGTTATTGAATACCGTTATACCTGGCGTTAGAGTTGAAGTGAACCTGGGCAAGAATAAGAAGTATGCAGGTATTGTAAAAAGCACACATTATTTAAAGCCCGATTATTTTGAACCCAAAGAAATTTTGAATGTGCTGGATGTTGAACCTGTCGTATTTGACCAGCAATTAAAACTTTGGGAATGGATGGCGCAGTATTATATGTGCAGCGAAGGAGAAGTGATGGCTGCAGCATTACCTGCTCATTTTAAATTAAGCAGTGAAACCATACTTATTTTCAATGATGAATTTGGAGATGATTTTTCAACATTGGACCATGATGAATACCTGGTTGCCGAAGCTTTACTGATAAAAAAAGAATTGAAGTTAGAAGAGGTACAACAGGTCCTGGATTCATCGCATGTATATCCTGTTATTAACCGGTTGATCAATAAAAAAGTTTGTTTTGTTTGGGAAGCGTTAAAGCAAACTTATTCACCCAAGAAAGAAACATATGTTTTACTGGCCAATCAATTTCATAGTGATGAGGCATTAGAAGAACTTTTAAATAACTGGAACCGGGCACCTAAACAAATGGAGTTGTTACTCAGTTTTCTGCATGTGCAAAAAACAGAAGGAGAAGTAACGAAACCTGCGCTCCTGAAAAAATCGGGTGCTTCAGAGGCGCAGTTAAAAGGATTGGTTGAAAAGAATATTTTGGTTTTAGAGAAAAGAGCAGTTGACCGTATCCGTTATTTACCCAAAGACATACAAATTGATTTTACTTTTTCCGTTTTACAACAAAAGGTTTTTGATGAAGTGAAAAAGGCTTTCACGGAAAAGCCTGTTTGTCTTTTGCATGGTGTTACGGGTAGCGGAAAAACAATGGTGTATGTCCGTTTGATCGAAGAACAGATCCGCCAGGGTAAGCAGGTGTTGTATATGTTGCCTGAGATCGCTCTCACCAGCCAGGTGATCCGCCGGTTACAAAAATATTTTGGGGGATGGATAGGCATCTATCATTCCAAATTTTCACCAAATGAAAGAGTAGAGATATGGAATAAAGTAAAACAGGGGCAGTTGAAAGTGGTACTGGGTGCAAGATCTTCCGTTTTTTTGCCTTACCAGGATTTGGGTCTTGTTATCTGTGATGAAGAACATGATGCTTCCTTTAAACAACAGGATCCGGCACCAAGATACAATGGAAGGGATGCCGGTATTTATCTTGCTTCTCTTTTTAATGCAAAAGTTTTATTGGGCAGTGCCACACCTTCACTCGAAAGTTATTTTAATGCGCTGCATGGAAAATACTCCATTGTTGAAATGAACACCCGGTTTGGTGATTTTAAATTACCTCACTTGGAATTGATCGATACCAAGCTATTAATGCAAAAGGAAAGGGCAAAGGTGATGTTATCGCCTCCATTGGTTGAAGCAATTAAAGAAGTAGTAGCCAAAAAAAGACAAGTGATCCTTTTTCAAAACAGGCGAGGGTATACGCCGTACCAGATCTGCGGTGTATGCGGTTGGATCCCCCAATGTAAATTCTGTGATGTATCACTTACATTTCATAAATTTTCCAACAAGCTTATTTGCCATTATTGCGGAACAAACTATCCGCCATTAACGACATGTGCAGCCTGCGGTAGTCATAATTTTTTAAAAAAGAATTTCGGCACAGAACAGATCGAAGAACAGTTAAACGAACTTTTTCCTGAAGCCCGGTCTGCAAGAATGGACATTGATACGGTGCGGGGAAAGCATGCACATGATTTATTGATACAACAGTTTGAACAAAATAAAATTGACATTCTTGTAGGTACACAGATGGTGGTAAAAGGTTTGGATTTTGATACGGTTGATTTGGTAGGCATACTTGATGCGGATGGCTTACTGCATTTTGCAGATTTCAGGGTGAATGAACGGGCTTTTCAATTGATGGAGCAGGTGAGTGGGAGAGCGGGTCGCAAAGAGGCCTCCGGCCGGGTTTTGGTACAAACGAGTAATCCATCGCATCCTATTTTAAAGTATGTACAATTACATGATTATAAAGGAATGGCTGCAGAAGAACTGCCCAAACGCAGGCAATACCAGTATCCTCCCTATACACGATTGGTGCATATGGGTTTCCGCCATAAAATAAAAGAGATTGTAACGGAGGCGGCTAACCGCTTTGCAGATGCCATGAAAAATAAATACGGCGATTATATAACAGGCCCTGCAGAACCTGTCGTAAATAAAGTCAGAAACCAATACCTGATGGAACTGCTGATCAAAATTCCAAAAGATACACGAATCATGCATCAATGCCGGTTAGATATTTTTGAAAACATTGCCATACTGCATAACGAAAAAAGATTCAGGAGTGTGGTGATAGTTCCGGATGTGGATGTAATGTGAGTGGGTAGTTGAATAGTTGATCAGTTGGTTAGTTGAAAGGTAGACGGTCAGTGTTAGGAATTAGGAAATTTGGAATTGGGGATGGGAATTTGCTAGAGAATATTAGACTGTCAGGCTGAGCCTGTCGAAGCCGCCGAAAATTTAAACTACCCTTCGACAAGCTCAGGGTGACAACCCTCAAATAATATGTGGTGATATCGAATAGTCAACTTTTCACTTTTCAGTTATGATTCAAATCATTCCACTCAACCGCTTCATATCATCATACTGGTGAACAAAAAAGCCAGGTTCTTCCTGGCGGGAGCAAACCAGCATGGCTGCAGCAACTTCTTTTGAATGAATGGGCCTGTATTTACTCAAACCACCTTTCATTAACCTGGAAAAAGCTTTCATAACCGTTTGTCCTCCTTTTTCAAGCATTCTTTTTTCATTTCTTTTTCCCAGTAACATGCCCGGTTGCATTACATGAATACTGCGGACACCGGAAATTTTTAAATCACGTTCCACTTCGCCTTTTAACTGCAGGTAAAAATTCCTGCTCTCCGGGTCAGCGCCTACTGATGAAACAATGATGAATTTTTTACAACCTGCATCTTTACAAACCCTTGCTGCTCTTAATGGGATTTCATAATCCACTTTTCGGTAAGCATCCTTATTACCCTTTACTTTTTTCTGGGTAGTACCAACAGCGCAAAAAACGGCTTCACTACCTTCTATGCCTAAGCGCAATGATTCATAGTCAGAAAAATCTATCAACTTAACCTCCGTTTTAGGACCATTGGTATGGATCGGCCTGCGGACCAGCAACCTGATTGTATCATAGGTATGATCTTTTTGAAGTAATTGAACCAGGTGATTGCCGGTTAAACCGGTTGCACCAATAATTGTTGCGATTTTTGCACTCATGATTTTAATGTAATCTTGCTTTAAGATAATCTAATCCTGCATTCAGAAAGTATATAATATGGTATTTGAAGAAAATTTTTCGCTGAAACGGTTTAACACATTTGGTATAGATGTAAAGGCCCGGTACTTTAATTCATTTGGATCCCAGGCAGATTTGGAAGAAAATTTACAAGCAAAAAAACCTGGTGAAAAATTACTGATTTTAGGAGGTGGTAGTAATATTTTATTTACGGAAGATATCAATGGTTTGGTTTTGAAAAATGATATCAAAGGAATTGATATACTTACCGAGGATGAACATTATGTTTATGTTAAAGCCGGTGCAGGGGAAAACTGGCATGCATTTGTACAATATTGCCTGCAGCACAATTTGGCAAGCATTGAAAATCTTTCTTTAATACCGGGTAATGTTGGTGCTTCACCTATGCAAAATATCGGGGCTTATGGCGTAGAGATCAAAGATGTTTTTTATGACCTGGAAGCCTATCATATCAAAGAAGAAAAATGTTTTACATTTTCTTTGAATGATTGCGAATTTGGATACCGGGACAGCATTTTTAAGAGAAGGTATAAAGACCAGTTCGTTATATTAAGTGTTACATACCGTTTAAGAAAGCAACCGGTTTTTCACACACAATACGGCGCCATTGAGCAGGAGTTGGAGAAGATGGGTATTAAAAAATTATCTATCCAGGCCATTTCGCAGGCGGTGATCAATATCCGGACTTCTAAATTGCCGGATCCTGCAGAAATCGGTAATGCAGGCAGCTTTTTTAAAAATCCTTCTATACCGCAAGAACAATTTTTAATTCTAAAAGAAAGGTTCCCTAACGTTGTAGCTTACCCGAACGAAGATGGAACTTATAAAATCGCTGCAGGCTGGATGATAGAACAATGTGGATGGAAAGGGGTAAGAAAAGGAGATGCCGGTTGCCATCCAAAACAAGCATTGGTGCTGGTAAATTATGGAAATGCAAGGGGCACTGAAATTTATGCACTCAGCCAGGAAATTCTCGAAAGCGTGAAGGAAAAATTTGGGATAACGCTGGAAAGAGAAGTGAACATTATTCCGGTTGTTGAACAATAGTTGAACAATTGTTTAACTATCGTTCAACTATTGTTAACCGGTTTTATTTTTTACTTTTTACTTTTTACTTTTTTCACGCTTCTTCATCAAATTCATCATCATCATAGCTGCGGCTGCCTAAGTTCATCATACTGCCGATCAGATCTTTGAATTCGATAGTAGCTTCCAAAACTTTTTTGCTGATCATAGAGAATGAAGCGAGGCCATGTAGCACAAATTCCATGAACAAGGCTGTTTCTTTTTCATTGGCCTTTGGAAAAAAGCGTTTAACCATCGCATGCAGTCCATCAACCTGGTAAAGTAACTGGATCTTTTCCTCGTCACTGTTATTAAATAGCAAATTCAGGTGATTACCTTTATCGAACCATGCGGTGATGGGTTTATATGGATTCTCTTCCCGGATATTTTCAGTACCGGGTCTTACTCTTTTCTTAATCGTATCCGGATTGGGAAAATAGCTGATAAATTGAGTACGTACCGCTTTATCCAATAAATTCATAGCCACCTGGTACGGGCCTTCCTGTTCGCCTTCATAAACCAATTCTATTTTCCCGGTAATGGATGGTATAATACCCACCAAATCGCTTATCCATACCTGTGTGTTTTTTTCTTTATTGATGATCGCTCTTCTTTCAGCTGCACTCACCGCGTTTTCAAAAGCTGAAATAGTTAACCTCGCACTCACACCACTTTTCTTATCAACAAATTCACTGCCCCTGGCTTCAAAGGCTACCTGTTCTATCAGTCTTTTTACCAGGTCACTGACATGGACCATTTTTTCCTGCTGGGGGGCTAATTCTGCTTCCTGGCTGGTTATGGAAAGTGCATGATCAATGGTTTTAGGATAGTGTGTCAGAATCTGGCTTTCAATCCTGTCTTTAAGTGGTGTTACAATAGAACCCCTGTTCGTATAGTCTTCGGGGTTAGCTGTAAAAACAAATAATATATCAAGCGGTAACCGAAGTTTAAAACCCCTGATCTGCACATCACCTTCTTCCAGAATATTGAATAAAGCCACCTGGATGCGTGCCTGTAAATCGGGCAATTCATTGATCACAAAAATACCGCGGTTACTTCGCGGTATGATGCCATAATGGATCACTCTTTCATCAGCAAAACTCAATTTATAATTAGCCGCTTTTATTGGATCAATGTCGCCAATCAAATCCGCAACACTTACATCGGGCGTGGCCAGTTTTTCACCATAACGTTCACTGCGATGTACCCAATGAATAGGTGTTTCATCTCCATGAGCCGCCAACTGGTCCTTGGCGTATTTTGATACGGGTAAAAGCGGGTCATCGTTGATCTCACTGCCACTGATCACCGGGATATATTCATCCAGTAAATCGATCATTTGCCTCGCCATCCTGGTCTTTGCCTGTCCGCGAAGCCCGAGAAATAAGATATTATGGCGACTTAATAATGCACGTTCCACATCTGGTATCACCGAATCCTCGTAACCGACAATATTGCTGAAAGTTTTATCATTCTGTTTTAATTTCTTCAGCAGGTTTGCCCTGATCTCTTCCTTTATGCTGCGAGGTTTATAACCACTCGATTTTAATTCTCCAACCGTTTGTATATGTTCAATATTCATTCTTGTTTTTTTTAAACCAAACTGATAAATCTAACATTCAAGTATAAACGTAATTCTAGTAAACTGTTTTTCTTTTGCCACTTTCAAAATCCCTGAAAATAAAAGAGCCTAATTTATCCAGCGCAGCAAAAAAGGCTTTGCCATTATTTGTTTCTGTGAATTCATTTACAAACCGCTGCAGGTATGGATCTGTGGCGATCATAAACGTGGTGATAGGGATCTTCAATTTTTTGCACTGCGCAGCCAGGTTCAGGCAGCGGGTGGTGATCTTCCTGTCTAATCCAAAGCTGTTTTTATAATATCGTTTGCCGATCTTTAAGCAAGTAGGTTTTCCATCGGTGATCATAAAGATCTGCTTGTTTGGATTTTTTCGCCTGCGTAATATATCCATCGCCATTTCTAAACCGGCTACGGTATTGGTATGATAAGGACCAACCTGTAAATAGGGCAGGTCGCGGATTTCTACCGGCCAGGCATCATTGCCAAAAACAACAATATCCAAAGTGTCTTTCGGATAGCGTGTCGTGATCAATTCACTCAATGCCATTGCCACTTTTTTGGCCGGGGTGATGCGGTCTTCTCCATACAAAATCATGGAATGTGAAATATCGATCATTAACACGGTTGATGTTTGTGTTTTGAAATCCATTTCACGAATGGTCAAGTCATCTTCCTGCATGGAAAAGCTATCGATGCCATGGTTGATTTGTGCGTTGCGGATAGATTCCGTAAAATCGATCTGTTCAACCTGGTCACCAAATTGAAAAGGCCGCGTATCCTGGTTGGAGTCATCTCCCTGACCGGGTTTAAATGTCTGGTGTTCGCCTTGTTTCGATTTTTTTAATTTACCAAAAATCTCTTCCAGGCTTTTCTTGCGAATACCTTGTTCTGTTTTTGAAGTGATCTTTATTTCACCATTGATATTATTTTCCGTGATGTATCCTTTCTCTTTCAATTCATCAACAAAATCGCCCATGCCATATTCATCATCGGTGAATTCGTATTCATTATTCAATTGGTTCATCCACTGCAACGATTCTGCAACATCGCCACTGGTATAAGTAAGCAACTGCATGAAAATATCCAGCAACTGTTCAAAACGCGTTTTGCCATCTGCTGCCGGATCAAATTTTGTAAAATGAAAACCTTGCATAGTATAGGTTTAAGTTAAGGTTTAGGATCAAAATCATTGTTTGATGATTTTAATCCTTTACAAGCAATTTACATCAATAATCAAACCTTATTTTAGTCTTAACAACATGTTGCAGCGAATAATGTTCAAAACAAAAAAACCCCTGCTATAGCAGAGGTTTTAATAAAATATAATCTATGGATTAATTTGCTGAATCAGCTGCCTGGGCAGGTGTATTGATGATCGGGTTTGGACCTTCAACACCGGTTTTTTGATGTAATTGCGGTGCATACTGTCTTTCAACCGCTTCCAATACAACCAGCATCCGGTTATTGATCTCTGCTTCGGTTGCCAGTGAATTAAACAATGGTTCCCTTTCCGCTTTCAAATAATCGTAATAAGCTTTCTGTTGTTCAATATCCTTTCTAACAGCCGTTCTTATTTTCTCTGCCAGTTCAGGCATACCTGCTTTGTAAGCTGCTTCCAGGTAAACCAGGCCACTTTGGTTATGGCCACTGTACCTGCTTACCATTGCATAAGGCAGATTATCTGTGCGGATATTCTGTTCTGCCTTTTCCATCAACTTTTTGGCTTCATCTTTACGATTTTTATCTGCCATATTTCCTGCGGCTTCACCAAATGCAGTACGTATGGTCAGTATATGGCGCCTGTTTTCTTCATCAAAATAAACACCCGGTTTATCGGCACCACCAAATTTAAATTTGGTCATCATGTTCTCGTACATGAAGTCTGTATTATTATCCCTGATAGCTGTTCCACCCAATGACACCTGGCGCAAAGTGTTTTCTACCACCCAGTTTTGTTGCGGGTAACTCATTTGTGCAGGCACCAACCGATACGCGATACCATCCTTACGCAAGTATTGTCCAAAGCCGAGTTCACCATAAGGTGATGTAAAATAAATGGGACGTTTCCATGCATTGGATGCAATGATGTTTAACACCATCAGGTCATTCTTGGTGAGGTCATTTTTACTTTCCGGTATTTCGAATAACAATTCTGGTAAAATAGAATCTGTTGTACTCAGCGTACCATTTTTTCTTACCAGGTCCGCATCAACCGGAACTTTAAATCGTTTAACCGGGAAGCTTGTTACATTTTCTCCCTGGCCCAAAACATTTTTCATTACATCATACAGATCATAAAAACGTTCTTTGGAACCGGCAGGCTGGTAACGCAGGTATTCGCGGTTATGTCCCTGTATTTGTTCCGGCGTCCAGATAACATCCAATGGCGGACTGTCATTTAATTTGTAACGCAATTGGTTAATGTACCAGTCAATTCCCAACAGGCTGTTATTGATCAGGCGGATATCTTTTCGAACACCTTCCACTTCCTGCGCATACCATAAGGGGTAAGTATCGTTATCACCAAAAGTGAAAACGATCGCATTGGGCGCACAACTTTCCAGGTAATCTATTGCAATATCCCTGGCCAGTGTTTTTTGGCTGCGATCATGATCGTTCCAGTTTTGCTGCGCCATTAATATGGGGGAGATGAGGCAGATGGCGAATGCTACAATACTTGCCGCCATGGCATTTTTCCCGGAAGATGAAAGTCCGCGGGCAATGAAAACTGCAACCGCCGAAATGATGGCGAAGAGTGCAACCATCATAATACTGCTGATCATTGCATCACCAAAAGTAGATGTAGTATTACTTAATAAACCAATTACAAATGTGGCGATGCCACCATATAACAAGGTATTTTTAAAAGTAAGCTTGTCCTGGAAATTTCTGGCCAATTGTGCAATAGCTATAACCGCTAAACCTATCCAGATGGCAAAAGCATAAAAGGAGCCAACATAAGCGTAATCCCTTTCTCTTGGCTGATTACCTGGTTGATTCAGGTAAATGACAATGGCTAAGCCGGTGAAGAAAAACAGCAGGAAACTTACGATCCAATCTTTACGGTTTCTGAAAAACTGGTAAACGCATCCAAGTATGCCCAGGATAAATGGTAATAAGAATAATTTATTATTGGCATTATTATCCTTTATACTGTCTGGTAATCTTGACTGATCACCCAACCTACGGTCATCCATAAACGAAAAACCGGATATCCAGTTACCATCTCTTTTATTGCCAAATCCCTGTATATCATTCTGGCGACCGGCAAAATTCCACATAAAATAACGCCAGTACATGTGACCGTTTTGGTAAGTGATAAACCAGTTTAAATTATCACCAAAACTGGGATCCTCATATTTGCGTTGGCCCTGTGCATCCTGGTATTCTCCAAGGTTTAACCAATCGGCATAAAAATCAACGTGAAACTGGTCATTACTTCGATCCCAAACACGAGGGAACAATTGCATGTCCTCGCTTTGATATTTAGGTTCCTGCTGGCGACCGATGGGAACATATTTGTCCTCGCCTTTTACATAACGCATATCACCTTCATCAAACTCAATATAATTGGTGGCAGGATTAATTTTATAATCAGCCATAAAATGAGGACCATAAACCAAAGGGGCACTGCCGTATTGTTCACGGCTTAACCAATAAACAAGGCTCATGGGGTTGTCCACATTATTCATATCAATTCCGGTATCGGCATTGGATCGGATCAGCGATGTAACATAGGTTGAGTAACCGATCATTAAAAAAATGATGGACCATAATCCCAATCTTAAAAAATACAAGCCTTTGCTGCGGGCAATCTTCAATCCCCAAAAAATTAAAGCGGCTAATAATATGAAGAAGAAAATAAAGCCTGAAAAGAATGGAAGGTTAAAACTGTTTACAAAGAAAATATCGAATTTTCCTGCCCATTTTACGGACCATTGAATAACGGCAACCTGCACAACACCGGTTAAAATACAACCAATGATGAAAGCATAAATGGCACCTTTATTAGAGTAAGTATATCTCCTGAAATAATATATCATTACGATAGCCGGGATAGTCAAAAGGTTCAATAAGTGAACACCAATGGAAAGGCCCATCATAAAAAAGATGAAAATGATCCAGCGGTCGGCACGGTTACGTGCGGCAATATCATTACCGGCTCTTTCATCGGCATGTTCCCATTTTAACATCGCCCAGAAAACAAGTGCTGTAAAAAATGAGGAAAGTGCATACACTTCGCCTTCTACTGCGCTATACCAGAAAGAATCACTAA
This sequence comes from uncultured Chitinophagaceae bacterium, assembly GCA_946885335.1. Next base: position 3,365 of record CAMPGG010000027.1, on the reverse strand, counting down.
AAGTATAAGCTAGCGCACCAACTATACCAGCACCCATTACAGTAAATAATTGCTGTGTTGTTAATTCTTCGCCCACATTAACAAACATTTTCCGGGCAAAATGGGTGATGGTCCAGAAAAGAAATAAAATGGTAAAACCACTGGCAAAAGCACTCATCAGGTTAATTGCCCTTGCAGCTGTATCGGGGGAGTTACCAAAAAAGATCACAAAAACGCGGCCCAGCAAGGTGAAAAATGGAGCGCCCGGCGGGTGCGGGTTCATTACTTTGTATGCGGAAGAAATAAATTCTCCCGTATCCCAAAAACTGGCGGTGGCCTCACGTGTTAAAAAGTACACCAAAGATGCAATTACCAGGATTACCCATCCGGTAATGTTGTTGACTTTTCTAAAATTCATAAAGGGTTAATTTTGAGCGATCCCCCTGTTTTGAAAGAGGGGTTCGCAAAAATAGGGAAGCAGGCTTATATTTCAGGTCTATTAAGGACAAATTAGGATATTACTTCTAAACGGGTTATACACCAAACGTCAATAGTTAGATGGTATTTTACCGTTTAAACAACATAAGGCAGATTTAGAGATCTATTTTTTTTGTTGTCCAGGCTTCTGCTTTTTCTGTAAAAAGCGCTTTTGTCAGCGTCCAGGTTTCTTTAAAGAAAGGGGAGAAGCGATAAGCGTTTAAATGATGTTCATCTAACCAAATACTATAGGTAAAACAAATACAGGGATCTTTTTCATCCTGCCAGAGTTCCAGGTGCTGGCAGCCTTCAAAGTTTTTAATGGTGGATTGTCTTTCGGCAAAAATGGACATGAACTTGTCCAAGTGTTCAGGCTCAAAGGTCATTTTTACTATGCGAACGATGGACATTATTAAGTCAAAATTTAAAAGTTAAAAGTAAAAACTGGGAGATAGTTTAAGGGTTTAAATAGTTTAAGGGTTTAAGGGTTTAAGGGTTTAAGGGTTTAAAGGATGAACGATTGTTGAACCATTGTTGAACGATTGTTGAACGATTGTTGAACGATTGTTGAACCATTGTTAAACCATTGTTGAACCATTGTTGAACTATTGTTGAACGATAGTACATTTCAACTTATCAACATAATCAACTAATCAACCATTCACCTATTCAAAAAACACCTTGATGGTTTGATAATAAAGCCTGCTTTGCATAATGGATGAAACCTGCTGGTTTTTTTCATTAAATCCCTGCAAGCCAAATAACCCGGCGGCATTTCCTTTATTGATGGCCAGTTCCATATAATCTGCACTGTTGAATAAAACCAGTTTTTCGCCTGCAGGTACATCGGCATAAGTTTCACTGATTCGTTCAATAATTTCATCCCGTTTAAATACGATCTTAAATGGACGGCCCTTGCGTTGCGCTTCAAATTCTTCGCGGGTAATATTGATGATCACATTTTCGAAGTTGTCAATAAAAATGATCTGTCCTTCCATCCAGTCATCACTGAGCACAGGTTTGAAAGGATTTTTTTCCATATAATCCGCATCAGGATTTCCAATTTTTTCAATCGCTTCACCTTTTACAAAACGGTCTATTGCTTTACCCATCACTTCAACACAAAACATGGTATGTTTATTCGCTTCTTTATCTAATGGTATGCCGATCACCATTTCAGGTTTTTCTGGAAGAATCATAGACAGCAAACCATTATCCGCGCAAAGAATATATTGATCGTTGTGAAATGCCAGCAGTAATTGCTCTGGTTTTTTTTCAAAAAGATTTACCAGTATGAGATGATAGCTATGGGATGGAAAGTAGCGCATGGCACTCCGGCAAACATAAGCGGTATGCGGATAGTTGAATGGAGCAATGTTATGCGAGACATCGATGATCTGGAATGAAGGATTTATTTTTAGCAACTGTGCCTTAACCGCACTAACCAGGTAGTCCTGGTTTCCAAAATCGGATGTAAGTGTGAGTAGCGGCATGGTGGTTGCTGGTTATCGGGTTTGGATTATAAGGTGTTTGATGATAAAATATATTTCAGAATGAATATATGGTTAAATGATAATGATTTTTATTCAGTTTACATTGACCGGTTCTTTCAAAACTATGTGTAAATGATTTATTTTTTTGCGATTAAATAAAAAAACCGAACCGGGTTCATTTCATCAGCTTCCCTTCCTTGTAAAAAAAGTTTCGCACCAGTTTATCTGCAAGCCCCGGGAAAAATTTATTTAAAAAAACGGTTTGTTTGCCGGTGAATGTCATCACCAGTGTACGTTTTCTTTTTTTAATGGCATGTAAGATCTTTTTAGCGGTTTCATCTGCACTCGCCAATTTCCCTTCCTCCAATGGACTGTCACCCTGGGGTTGTCCTTTTTCTGTCAATGCGGCATGCCGGATATTGGATGTGGTATATCCCGGGCAAACCCACATTACATGAACGCCGGTATCAAGCAATTCAGTTCTTATAGCCTCCAGCCAGCCCTGCAAAGCATATTTTGAAGCCGAATATCCACTGCGACCGGGTAAGCCACGATACCCCGCAATAGAAGATACGCCTACGATTGTGCCTCTTCTTTTAATAATGGAATCCAATGCATAACTGGTGCAGTACAAACTGCCAAAAAAATTGATGTCCATTAACTGGCGAAAAACATCCAGGTCAGCTTCTTTCAATTCCGCCCTCATACTAATGCCGGCATTATTGATCAGGATATCAATACCGCCAAAAACATCAATGGTGCTTTGGACCAGGTTGCGGCATTCAGCTTCGTTACTTACATCCGTAACAATTGTGTGAAGAGGGTAGGATGGATAATTGGCCTGCAACTGGTATAATTTATCATGATTGCGACCACAGGTAGCAACGCTGGCACCCATGGCCAACAGGTTTTCAACCAGGGCTTTGCCTATTCCATCACTTCCGCCGGTAACTAAAACCACTTTATTCTTAAAGAATGATGACATGTATAATTATTAAAAACGCAAACCTAAAATAAAAAAAACAGGCCGGGAGCATTTAGTTGAGAAAGTTTGCGATAAGTTGAGTGGTTGAATAGTTGATAAGTTGATCTGACAAGTTTATTAAGATGATAAGATGGATTAAGTTGTGGAAATGACTAATCACAAAAGAAAGATGATTTATTAATCATTAAAGTAAATGCTATTAGACAAAAAAAATATCTTTTTGGGCAGATGTGGCTGAGGTACAGCATTTGCAAGGGATATATAAGGGTTGACTAATTGGGTATAAACCGGTAAATGACAAAAAGTTAGAAAAAGTTTTGGCATATAAAACCAGCAACCTTATTTTTGCACTCCTTTTAAAAACAAAGGATGATTCCGTAGCTCAGTTGGTAGAGCAATACACTTTTAATGTATGGGCCCTGGGTTCGAGT
>CAMPGG010000026.1 GCA_946885335.1 uncultured Chitinophagaceae bacterium | reverse complement strand
TATTTTGATCGTTGCTATTTTTCAATCAGATTAACTTTGGTTGTATGATTTTTTGGTTGAATAGAATCTGATATGATTTAATTTTGTTTTATTTCTGAATTAAATGAAACAGAATCCTGAAAAATTTTTGCATCAAGGGTTTGATTGATATTTGATTCATTGATCTTTTGATCATTAACTGAATCAGTTAATATTTCCTCCTTGTAATAATCAACAGGTTTATTATTCGAAATTGAATTTATTGTACCAGTCGGCGTTTTCAAATCTTCTGCCGGATTTTGTATTGTAGTGGGAAATTGATTTTGCAAAGGATCATTCTTAACTAATACATTACTCGCTTTTATTTTCGTTTGTTCAACATCGTTATCATCTGGAGTTTTATCAACATCTTCGGGTTTAATGGTTTTAGAATTTTTAGCATTAGGGATATTGACAGGCTTATTTTCTGCATCCTGTAAAATTTCTGTTATTTTAACAGGCAGATCAACAACCTCCTTTTGCGAAACAGGTAAAGAATTTGTTTTTGAAAGAAAATAATAACCGGTGATCAATAAACCAGCCATAACCGGAACAAGGAAAAAGAATATTCGTCTTCTCCGTTTTTCCCGGATCCTGTTTTTTATGGCAGGCCATACTTGTTCAGATGGCGTGAATTTTAATTCATCCATCAGGTGCTGCACCTGGTTTTCAAATTTATTTTCGGACATAATTCCTTTTTTTGTCTTCTGAATGCTTTTCAATCCAACTGATCAACAATGCCCTTGCACGGGCATATTGAGACCGGGATGTGCTGTCGTTGATGCCCAGCATCTCCCCTATTTCCACGTGAGAATAACCTTCAATGGCATGCAGGTTAAATATGGTTTGATAACCTGCCGGCAACTGCCTGATCAACCCTGCAATTTGTTTCGCCTCCATTAATACAGCAGGATCCTGGTTTGTTACCGGGTGCAGGTAATTATCTGTAAAAACCAATTCATCCTGGTAGCGTTTATTCTTCTTTAAAAAATTCAATGCTGTATTCACCATGATCCGCCTGATCCAGGCGCCCAATTCACCTTCATATTTATAACTTGCCAGGCTATTGAACACTTTCACAAAACCATCCTGCAATACATCTTCCGCGTCTTTAAAAGATTTCGTGTACCGGTAACATACGCCAAGCATAGGCTCGGCAAACTCCTGGTATAGCAGTCGCTGCGCCGTTCCATTTCCTTTGAGGCACTCTTTTATCAGTTGTTTATGATTCATGTACGCTTAGGTGCTTGACAACTGTCGAAAGGTCATCGTTGCACCTGGTTTGGAAAATTTATTATGTTGGCACAAATAAAAAACCTGCATAGACATGCAGGTTTGATTGTTAATTTAAAAAAGATTAATTATCCCAGGGGAATAGCGACCTCTGCATTATCCCAGCGAATAAAAAGATTTTTGTTTTCCGGTGAAATGGTAAGCTGCTCTGTAACCGCGCCGCTTTTTTTAACCGGAACATTTACCTGCAATACATTATTTTCTTTATTTTTCTCATAACTGTATGCACCCCATTGTTTCAAAGTGCTGTTTAAAATGATGGTCCATTCATTTTCATTTGGAATGGCAAACATGGTATATGTGCCGGCTTTTACATCCTTGCCGCCAAACTTCATATCCTTTTTAAAAGTAATTTCAGTGGCTTCATCCGCACCAACTCTCCAAACTTTTCCAAAAGGTTCCAGCTCTCCAAAAATGACCCTATTATTTTTGTACGGCCTGCCATAAGTAATTTTTACATCTGCAGTTTCAACCGTATCGTGTGGACTTTTCCTGCTACCCTGTGCATACGATGAAGAACTAACAGTCAGCATGCTAAATGCAAACAATATAAAAAACAATGATTTCATAAGTAAAATGTTTAAATAGTTAAAAATTGGATAGGAAATTTACGAATCTTTATTCACCTGTTTAAAATTTGTGATGAATGGCTGCTGTCAATCAGGTGTTCCAGGTTGCTTAAACCCTGCTCCATAGTGGCGCCATACATTTTTTCGTATAACATGCTTCCGAATTTTTCCCATGGATACCATTTTAAATTAAAGTCCATATACCATTGCAGGGTAACCGAATCGCTTTGATTATGGGTAATGGCATTAAACCCGTTCATGATCTTTTTACCCCTTGCTCCTACAAGATCCGCCAATACCTGCTGATCATTGGCTGTGTTGATAATTACTGTTGATCCCGGGATGTTCATTACCGGTTTGCCGGATTCATTGGTAAAATGGATTTTATCCGGTGATATAGATTTCAATCCAGGGTACCATTGTGTCCATTGTTGCAGGTTTCTAACAGGCACCAATACCTGCGAAGGATCAGCATATACATTTACCGCCCTTGAAATACGAACAGTTGAAGGAATGAATAAAGAGATCAGCGTTATAAGAATGAAGAGGAAAAAAAAACTTAATAACGCCAGTTTAATTACACGCATATATTTTAAGTAAAAATGTAAAAATTGTTTAGCGTTTAAGGTTTAGATGTTTAGTTGTTGAGACGTTTAGTCAGATTCAAAGTTCCAGGAACTAATCAACATTACTTCAAACCTATCAACTATGCAACCTATCAACTAATCAACCAATAAATCATTCCCAACGGAAAAATTTAATGGCTAACAAATAAACAATTATTCCCCATATACCCAGTATGCCCAATTGTTTCCAGCAATCATTGAGATGAGCGCCTTCGAAAGCAACATTTCGCATGGCATCATTCAAATGAGTTAATGGTAACACTTTTGAAATCGGCTGCAACCAGGATGGAAAATTATCGATCGAAAAAAAGGTTCCTGCTAATAAGAATTGGGGCAATGTAATAATGTTGGCGATGGGTGGAATGGTACTTTCACTTTTTGCCATACCACTCACCACAAATCCAAATCCCATAAAAACCACGAGGCCGATAAAACTCAATACCAGCATTTCAAAAAAAGTGATCCAGCCATTTACCAGGGTGAAATGAAAAAAGAAATAACCCACGCCCAATATCACAACGGCCGTGATCATTTGAAAAAGTATCCTGCTCAACGCTTCACCAAATAAAATATTGGAACGTTTTAAAGGGGTGGCAAAAAATCGTTTTAGTACAAGCGTTTGGCGCATATTAAAAAAAATAAAAGCCACACCAAAAACACCGGAACTCAAAAGGGAAAATCCCAATTGGCCTGGTAATATAAAATCAATGGTTCGATAAATACGACCCGGCACTTTTTCAATATCATTACTCACTTCAGCAATGGATGGTGCTCCGGGATATTTTTCTTCATTAATATTCTTAATGATCCCATCAAGAACAGATCGCAATACAACCAGGTTTTGCGGATTGACTGCTTCAGAACTTTTCATATTTATTATATATTCCGAAGCGCCTGTTCCTGCGGAAGGTTGAAAATTCAATACCGCTGTAATACGTCCCTTTTCAAGATCTTCATATTCTTCCTTATCTGCTTTATCAACAATAATAATGGCAGGAATATCCCTGATAGCCTGGAATACGGGATTGGTTGTATCGGCAGCAGGATCAATAGCGATTTTTACAGATACCCGGGAACCACTACCCAGGAAACCAAAAACCAGGATAAAAATTAAAGGAAACAGGAAACTAAAAATAACCGCTGATGGACTTCTGAAAATGGCCCGAAAACTAGCTTTTGAAATGGCCAGTGTGCCTGTAAGTTGATTATATGATTTTGACATTCATGTATTTCCTTTTAGGAATGGATGATCAGTTTTTAATAATAAAAGTAAAAGGTAATCTTGCCTGGATATTACCAGTCATTTGCTGCACTTTTATTAATTCCTCGTAAATTTTAAAATTCTGTTCACCCACCTGTTGTTTGATTTTACTGCTGTAATCAGGGGTTGATGAAGTTCCCAAAATTCTTTCCAAAATCCCTTCTGGCTCCGGATACTCACGTAAACGATAACCCGAAAGTTTTGCCATACCTGCTGCACAATCAACTGCATCCTGGATACCACCAAAGCGATCAATCAAACCAATATCCATTGCTTTTGTTCCACTCCACACCCTGCCTTGCGCAATACTGTCAACTTCATTTACATTCATATTTCTGCCATCGGCCACTCTTTGTTTAAAATGCATGTAAATGCGGTCAATTTCTGTTTGCACCGTTTTTTGTTCAAATTCAGTAAGCGGTTTATATACGGCACCCATATTGGCATGCGGGGCGGTTTTTACACCATCGAAAGTTATTCCCAGTTTATTATTGAAAAAGCCCTGCATATTTGGAATGATTCCAAAAACACCGATACTACCGGTGATGGTTACCGGGCTTGCAAAAATACTATCCGCTGCACTGGCTATATAATAACCACCAGATGCGGACACATCGCCAAAACTTACTACAACCGGTTTATCCTTGCGTGCCATGGTTAACTCTCTCCAGATATTTTCACTCGCCATTACACTACCCCCGCCAGAATTGATCCTAAAAACAATCGCTTTAATATTTTTATCCAGCCTGGCCTTGCGAATTAATTTCATATAATCTTCGCTTCCAATCACTCCCTGGTCTCCCGGGCCATCTACAATATTTCCTTCAGCATAGATCAATGCAATGCGTTCCGTTCCTGAATTTTTAAAAGTTACCGCTTCCGCATAACGGTTGATATCAATGAATGAAATCTTATCATACTTATCAATATTAAGTTTTGATTTGATCTCATTTTTTACTTCATCATCATATTTTAATCCATCAACCAATTTATATTTTAATGCATCATTTGCATTTTGCACACTAATATTTACAGCCAGCCCATGCAATGTAGCCGTATCAATTTTTCTCGCTTCAGCAGTGTTCATTAAAAAATGAACGTACATATCATTCAGCCATTCACTGGTCTGCAATTTATTTTCAGCAGTCATTTTTTCTGCACGCAAAGGTTCGGTGGCACTTTTAAATTTACCTGCATAAAAAATCTGGGGTTTGATATCGAGTTTATCCAATGTTCCTTTTACAAAAGCCAGGTCAACACTGTAACCAACCCATTCCAGCATGCCTTGCGGATTAATATAAACGCGGTCAGCAATATTTGCAATGGCATATGCATTCTGCGTCATATAATCGCCATGTGCCAGGATGAATTTTTTGCTTGATTTAAAATCCTGTAATGCATTCCGGATCTCTTCACTGGCTGCATATCCATTAGGACTTGACTGAGCCTGGATGAATATTCCTTTTATGTTATCATCATCTTTTGCATGATTAATTAATCGAACAACATCATACAATGAAGGCACATCGGTCTCTTCACCTGAGAACGCCGAAAAAATATTTTTCTGTTCCTGGTCCTTGTAATGTTGTCCCAGGTCAATTAATAAAACCGATTTAGCTGCCACCCTTGGTTTATCTTTCGATGCCAGTCCACTAACCACTGTTAACAGCAAAAAGAAACTTATTAAACAAAAAATAATGAGGGCTAAAAAAGAAGCAAAAAATATTTTAAAGAAATTACCCATTTTTAATATTAAAATTTAAAACGACAAAAATAAAGATATTTGAAGCTACCGAAGGAAATGAGTTTATGAATACAGCATTTTTACTGATAGGAGGTAATTTAGGTAACCGGGTTCAGCATCTTGCCAAAGCAAGATCCTTGATACACCAGCGCTGTGGAAATATCGTTAAAACTTCATCATTATACGAGACAGCAGCATGGGGAGAAGTAAAACAAGCCGCTTTTTTAAACCAGGTTTTAAAGGTCCACACGCTTTTACCTGCGCCGCGATTACTGAACTGCCTGCTTAATGCAGAACAAAAAATGGGGAGAGTAAGAAGACAAAAATCAGGACCCCGGACCATTGATATTGATTTACTTTTTTTTAATGATGATAAGATCGAAATACCCGGATTGGTAGTGCCCCATCCTCGTTTACATCAACGTAAATTTGTGTTAGAACCGATGAATGAAATAGCCCCGGACCTGCTTCATCCCGTTTTTAACAAAACGATCAGCGAGTTATTAGATGATTGCCAGGATGAATTAGCTGTGCAAAAGTTGTAAAAACTTTTATCCTCATTTACTATTTCTTTGCAATCCAAACAAGCTTTCACCATCACATCGCATGAATTACCAGTTTATAACTATAGAAGGAAATATCGGGGCCGGTAAAACCACCCTGGCTCATTTATTATCCAAACACTTTAATGCAAGATTAATACTGGAAGAATTTGCCGACAATCCTTTTCTGCCAAAATTTTATGAAAACCCAGGTCAGTTCGCCTTTCCACTGGAACTTTTTTTTATGGCTGAAAGATATAAACAGCTTAAAGAATTGTTGCAACAAAAAGATATGTTTCAAACCATAACGATCTCTGATTACCTGTTTACAAAATGCCTGTTGTTTGCTAAAGTGAATTTACCGGATGATGAGTTTCGTTTATACCAGCGTTTGTTTGAGATCATTCACCAGCAACTGGTGCAACCGGATATATTAATTTACCTGCATGCACCCGTCAATAAATTGCAGGAAAATATCCGTAAACGCAACAGGGTGTATGAGCAAAAAATTCCAAATGAATACTTGTTTAATATCCAGGAAAAATATACGCATTACATAAAAGAACACCGTATTAAAACTTTGTTTGTTGATGCGTCCAATGCTAACTTCCTGGATAATGAAAAACAGGTACAGGTAATTATTAATGCGCTGGATAAGGAATATGAAAACGGGCAGTATTTTTTATCCCTGCCCGATTAAAATATTTCAAACAAAATTATTTACTTAATCATCTTGATCGTTTTTCTTATTGCCCGATCCGGTAAATATTTTCTTTACATAATCACCCGCCTTATTCAATACATCCAGGTTATCTGGTAAAGGATTGATCAGTGTATTATCCATGTGATGTGTTTCCAGGTCAGCACCATATTCCAATTGTCGCGGATAAAGAATAATGAAACTGTTGTTTGCGAAATGTTTTACTAATTGATAAGGAACCTTATCCAAATCATTGTTATAAGACAGGTAACCTCTGCGGGAAGTAATGACTATAAAAAGATCATCTTTTTTTATTTCCCTGCTGAATATTAAAAATTCTCCCCAATCAGAAAATGGCGCCAGCCCGATTTTCAATTTCGCGGTTTTTTGTTCGTTTAACTGGCTGATGCTTCTTAATGAATCTCCATTTCCATAAAATGTTAAAGAAAGTCCTGTGCTCTTGGCTAATGTATAAATCTTATCAAACCAATGATAGAAGCCCGGTTCATACTCCGCTTTTGGCGGTACGGCCACCAATATTCTTTTCAATGTATTAATGGGTTGCGCCATTTTATAAACAAAAACATTTTCTGATGTACGGCGTACAATTTTTTCAACCACAGGACCTAAAATATGTAAACCGGAATCGGAAGCGGTATGATGAAGACCGATCACTACGTCAGAAATATTGTGTTCTTTAATAGTATAAATAATCCCGTTGCTTATGCTCATATCAAAACGGGTAAGTGGTATTAAAGTATCATCAGTTGCAGCTGCATGCCTGGTTGCATGCTCCATCATTTTTTTACCTGATGAATCATTGTGACTATGAGCGGCATCCTCTTCCACCACATGCAATGCAAAAAGCGGCGATTTATTATTAGGATGCTTAATCATCCGGGCAAAATCTACTAATTGAGGTACCGTTTCCGGGTATGCAAGGGAAATCAAAATATTTTCTGATTCTTCTACCTGCGGCAGATTGGTGGAGGCATCTTCTTCAAGTGCCATTCTCCTGGATGTTTTTTCAACAGTCAGTGAACTGGCCGTGCAGGATACAAGGATCAGGATAATAGTGCCATTTAATACATCTTCATTCAATAACCTGAGTGGTTCACCGGTAGGTGTTTCTCCAATGATCATATTATATCCAACCAATACAATAGCCAGTGTTGCCGCGGCTCTTGCATTACTTAAACCATAGATCATTTGTCTTTCATTGGCACTTAGAGAAAATGTTTTTTGTGTAAGCCATGCCGCTATGAATTTAGTTGCAAAACCAATAACCAGCATAAAGCCTGCAACTTTTAATGCTCCAAAACCTTTGAACAAAACGGTTATATCAACCAACATCCCTACACTGATCAAAAAGAAAGGAATAAAAATAGCGTTACCTACAAAATCAATCCTGTTCATCAATGCAGATGAATGCGGAATAAATTTATTAAGTGCAAGACCCGATAAAAACGCCCCGATAATTGCTTCCAGGCCGGCAATTTCAGCAAGGAATGATCCCAGGAAAACCATAGCCAACACAAAGATGTATTGGGAAATATTGTCATCAAATCTTTTTAAAAACCAACGTGCTATCATTGGAAAAACAAAGAAGATAGTTATAGCGAATGCCGCTGTGCCAATAGCAAGTTTTATCCAAAGTGATGCACCCTCTTCACCTTTTGTGATTCCCTGGATGGCTGCCAACACCATCAATGCTAAGATGTCGGTAATGATTGTACCGCCGATGGTTAATGTTACAGCCCTGTTGCGGGAAACACCATACCGGCTGGCTATAGGATAAGCAACCAGCGTATGCGTGGCAAACATGGCCGAAAGTAATATGGATGAAATGAGATCAAATCCAAGTATATAATAACCACCAAGTATACCAAGTGAAATAGGTAAGATGAAAGTATATAATCCAAAAACAAGACTCTTGTATTTATTCTTTGCAAATTCAGCCAGGTCTATTTCCAAACCTGCCACAAACATGATATATAATAATCCTACCGTACCAAATAAAACAATACTGCTGTCCCGCAGTAATAAGTTTAAACCATAAGGCCCTATGATAACGCCGGCAACAATTAGCCCGATGATGTGTGGAATTTTAAATTTATTCAACAGGATCGGGGCAAATAATATGATAAACAAAACCAGTGAGAATATAATCACCGGGTTGGTTAATGGTAAACTGAAATCAAAGTCTGACAATAAAATCATTCGTAATTATTAATTTAAACTACTGTTTTCTCATCTCCAGATCATAAATAATCTTGCATTGATTAACGCCAATGATCTCCCTTCTTCCATTTATTTTACCTTCCACAGGTCTTTGAAGTGTGACAGTGATATTCCTGTTAGCATCGACTGGTTCACTTTCCGGGTGATAAGTAAGTTGAGCACCGTTTTCAGTAAACTGACCGGTATAGATCCGGGCCAGTTTTTTATTATCAAATGCTTTTGCAATCAGGTTCCTGTCCTGCACTGCTATTTCCCAGACAATTGTTCTGACATCGCCGACCGCAGATCCGGGGCAATTTGTTTCTGTACATTTCATTTGCACCGTCCATGTTCCTAACATACTGCTGTCGACCGGTAATAAAGTATCGATCAATAATGTGCTGTCAATTAATTTTTGCTGAGCAAGCAATTCTTCTTCTTTTAACTGCAATTGTTTTTCCTTAAGCAACAGTTGTTGTTCCTTTTGATTTAATTCATCGGCTCTTTTTTCCAGGGCTTGTTCCCTTTCCCTGATGCTGCATGAAGTTGAAAAAATCAAACAACCTGCAAGCAGAACATACATCAATTTCATATGGTATTCTATTTGTACTTTCTTCAATATAATGATTATTCATTAAGCTAAGCAAAAACAAGACCTCGTACACAGTGTCATAAAAATATTCATAGCCTTTTATAATTTCTTACATTTATTTTATAAATATAGCCATATGCTTCGTCGTACATTTATTAAGCAATCCACATTTACCCTGGGTGCACTTACCATTGGGCAGCAATTATCCTTAAAATGGCTGGTACAGGATCCTTTCAAAATTACCATGTTAAGAAATGATGTGGGCATCTTTACCGAACGGGGAGGCACAATCGCTTTTTTATTATCGAATGATGGCATGGTGGTAGTTGATTCCCAATTTCCGGATCAATCAAAAAACCTGATTGGTGAATTAAAAAAAAGATCAGAAAAGCCTTTTCGTAAATTAATCAATACACACCATCATGGCGATCATTCTGGAGGAAATATTGCATTCAAAGGTTTGGTAGATCATGTACTGGCGCATGCAAATTCTAAAGCAAACCAGGAACGTGTGGCCAAAGATCAGCAATCGGCAGACAAACAATATTTCCCAACGCAAACGTATACCGATACCTGGAGCGAAAAAATTGGAAAAGAAAAAATAAACATGCACTATTTTGGTGCGGCCCATACGAATGGCGATAGCCTGGTGCATTTTGAACATGCTAACATTGTACATCTCGGCGACCTGCTCTTTAATCGTCGTCATCCATTTATTGACAGAAGTGCAGGCGCTAATATTAAAAACTGGATGACGGTATTGGATAAAGCAACAAAAACTTTTGATCGTAAAACCATGTATATATATGGCCATGCAGCAGAAGGATATAATGTAACCGGAACAAGTGATGACCTGGAAAAATTCCGTGATTACCTGGGCAAACTGTTGCAGTTCACAGAAACTGAGATCAAATCAGGAAAAACCAAAGAAGAGATCTTAAAAAATACCGGTCTGCCAGGAGAAAATGAATGGAAGGGCGATGGCTTTCAACGCCCATTGCAGGCAGCTTATGAAGAATTAACAGCTGGCTAGTTTTATCTATTTTACCTCCAGGAGTCTTTCAAGTACATAGTAAGTAATTGGACAAAAAGTGGAATTCTTTAAAGTAAGTTGGGGTCTTTTTAAAAGGATGTCCTCATCAGTATATGGAAACCGGCGACAGTCTGAAGGGCGATCTTCGTAAATACCGCAAAAATTATCTGGTCCAAGAAAAGGACAAGGTGTTGATTTCACCACAAAATCACCTTCTTCATCTACATTCAGGTAGGTATCAATAAATTCACTTTCACGCATTTTTAGTTTTTTACTGATGCGTTTTATATCCGGTGTTTTAAACCGGGGTGAGTAATTTTTACAGCATTGGGCACATTTTAAACAATCAATTTTTTCAAAGGCTTCCTCTGTTAAACCGGGTAACTTTTTTAAGACCTTGTTCTTTTCTGCCCGCTGTAAAAAACGTTTATATTCCTTTTGTTTTTCTAAAGATTTTTTTGCCCAATTTCCTTCTATATCAAATTCAGGTTTCAAACGCTACTGTTTAATTAATTATTAGATGAGGTGCAAATATCTCACTTAATTGTATCTTCTTTATTATAACTTTATAGTGAAAAGATGGCGTTAGTAAACGATTTCAGACACTTACATCACGATAACTAAATTGATTTTATAAATCTTATCCACCTATAAGATTTAAAGCAACATCTCCTTTTGTCACCCTGTATTTATCATTAGTAGCATCTTCATCAATATACATTGGGTGAATATACAGTTGCTGTTTATAAAATCACCGTTCCCTCATCGTGATAAATTATAATCGAAAATCATAAAGAACCAGCAAGTTGAATCTCAGTTTGCCATCACTTTTTTTAACTAATAAACCTTGAATTATGAAATCAAAATCATTTGCAGGTGTATCATCTCACAAAGAAACACATGGTAATGGAAATGGTGGTGATGCAATTTCCGAGTTACCAAAACCAGTAACAAGAGTTTTTTCAACTGAAACATCTTCTACTTTAACCGAAACAGAAATAGAAGATGTAGAAGGTTACAGCATTACCCGGCCTGGTGATGAAGATAAAGAAGCGGTGAATTCACCATCAACAGAAACTGAATATGAAGAAATGTTTTTAGAAGAATCCGGAACAGAAGAATTTGGCGAAGATAATTTTGCTATGGATGCATTTTTTGCAAGCTATCCTGAATTGCAAAGTAAAAGCATTGCTGAAGTAATTATAGGCACAGATAACAGGGTGCGCATCAGTCCAACAACCTCCTATCCCTGGCGGGCCATTTGTGCATTGCGTATGACTGCAAAAGATAATACCAAATGGATTGGAACAGGATGGTTGGTTTCTCCCAGGACCGTTATAACAGCCGGTCACTGTGTTTACCTGCACGGACATGGCGGATGGCCCAAAAAAATAGAAGTAATTCCAGCTATGAATGATGCCAGCAGGCCCTATGGATCTTTTGTAGGAACAACATTCAGAAGTGTAAATGGATGGGTAAACAGCAAAAACAGGGATTATGATTATGGCGCTATTATTTTACCATCCAGTTCAAGACCAGGCGACAGAACGGGCAGTTTTGGTTTTGCGGTAAAGGATAATAATTACCTGAAAAATTCATACCTGAATTTGTCTGGTTACCCAGGTGATAAAGGCGGTGCACAGCAATGGTTTATGGCACAAAAAGCCAAAGCAACTTCCAGCAGGGTAATTTATTATGATACGGATACAATGGGCGGACAAAGCGGATCACCAGTTTGGGTAAAAGTTGGAAATACCCGCCATGCAGTGGGCATTCACACCAATGGACATATAACTGGTAATTCAGCTACAAGGATCGTTACCCCGGTTTTCAATAACATTCAGGCATGGAAAGCATTAGGCATGTAGCAGCAGGAGATTATCATTGGAAAAGATGGGCTGCAATTGCAGCCTCTCTTTTCATTTTATTTACAGCGCTTTTTATCATTCTTAAAATTTTACCTGACATGAGCACAAATGCAAGTATAAACGGGATAATTTTTGATGCCGCCAGCGGGAAACCTGTTCCCAATGCAATTATTATGATCACAGGCGGCACGCATGAACATCCTGATATTGCATCCCAGTCAGATGAAAATGGCAGCTTCGCCCTGCCCGCTCTTGAAATTCCCGGTACTTATAATCTCTTAATAAATAATAATGAGGTGAGTAAAGAATTAACCATCAATATCAATAACAAGGACACGGTACTGAAAATACCCCTTTAAAAGCCCATTTCACTTCATTAAACTTTCATCTTCTTTTCTCTTTTACTTACGAAAATAATACACCGATTCCCCGTAAATTTGCACGCCAAATAAATGGCAAGGGAAACCTGGCTGGTATCCTTAAACCCTTAACGACAAACATAACATCCCCCGCTAATATGAACATTTTTGAACAGCAACAAAAAGAATTTCAGCAAAGACACATTGGTCCTAACCAGGAAGAAACTAAACAAATGCTGAAAACGATCGGCGTTGCAAGTTTGGATGAACTGATGGATAGTACTGTACCTCCTGCAATCAGGATGAAGGAAGAACTTCAACTACCCGAAGCCCTGAATGAGAATGAATACCTGCAACATATCAAAGAAGTTTCCTTAAAAAATAAAGTGGCCAAAACTTATATTGGCCAGGGTTATTACGATACCATCACACCCAGTGTTATTCTTCGCAATGTTTTTGAAAACCCGGGATGGTATACCCAATACACGCCTTACCAGGCTGAAATTTCCCAGGGCCGCCTGCAAAGTTTATTGAATTTTCAAACGATGGTCAGTGACCTCACTGCATTGCCTATTGCCAATGCTTCATTGCTGGATGAAGGAACTGCAGCAGCCGAAGCGATGACCATGTTCTTTAATTTATTGAACAAAGATCATGATCATATTACCCGGCCTAAATTCTTTGTTGACCAGCATGTGTTTCCACAAACAATGGATGTTATGCTGACAAGGGCCATTCCTGTAGGAATTGAAATTGTAACAGGAGATTTTCAAACCATTACGCCTGATGAAAATTATTTCGGTGCACTCGTTCAATATCCAAATAATTTGGGTTCGGTTGATGATTACCGTGAGTTTATCCGGAAAATGCATTCGGTAAAAGCCTACGTGGTAATGGCTACTGACCTGATGGCACTCACTTTACTTACACCCCCTGGCGAATTAGGTGCGGATGTAGCTGTTGGATCTGCCCAAAGATTTGGTGTGCCATTGGGATTTGGTGGCCCGCATGCCGCATTCTTTGCAGCACAGGATGAATTTAAAAGAACTATTCCCGGTCGTATCATTGGTGTAAGCGTTGATGCAGAATTAAACCCTGCACTGCGAATGGCTTTACAAACCAGAGAACAACATATTAAACGGGAAAAAGCAACTTCCAATATTTGTACTGCGCAGGCTTTGTTAGCCAATATGGCTGCCATGTATGCAGTGTTTCATGGCCCGGATGGACTAACGAACATCGCTAAACGAATTACCATTTTAACCCGTGCTTTAGCCGATGAACTGGAAGCTGGAGATTATGAATTGGTTAGTCGCAACTTTTTTGATACGATCGTAATAAAAAATGCAGATATAAAATCCATCCGTTCCAGGGCAGAGGAAGCAGGAATTAATTTCCGGTATCTCCCCGATAATTTGCTGGGCATTTCGTTGGATGAAACCACTACATTTTCGGATGTATTGGATATTCTTCTTTTAATGGATAAAGGAAATGATATTAATGTAGCGCAGTTTGGTATAGATGAAGATGCTCCACTGGATCATATTCCTACAGAGCTTACCCGCACATCAGACTTCTTAACACACCCGGTTTTCAATTCGCATCACAGTGAAACACAAATGATGCGTTATTTAAAATCTTTGGAAAATAAAGATCTTTCGCTCAATACCAGTATGATCTCCCTGGGCAGCTGCACTATGAAATTAAATGCTGCATCCGAAATGATGCCGCTTAGCTGGAGTCATTGGAGCCGCATTCATCCTTTTGCACCAAAAGACCAGGTAAAAGGTTATTTACAAATTGTAAAAGAATTGTCTGCCTACCTCAATACAATTACTGCATTGGATGCTTGCAGCCTGCAGCCTAACTCCGGAGCACAGGGCGAATATGCCGGATTACTTGTCATCAGAAAATACCATGAAAGCCGGGGCGATCATCACCGGAATATCATGCTGATACCTATTTCAGCGCATGGTACAAACCCCGCCAGTGCTGTGATGGCAGGTATGAAAGTGGTTGTGGTAAAAGCGCTTGAAAACGGCTATATCGATGTTGATGATTTAAAAGCCAAGGCAGAGCAGCATGCTGAAAACCTGGCCGGCATTATGATCACTTATCCAAGCACATATGGCGTTTATGAAGAGTCTGTAAAAGAAATCACATCTATCATCCATAAAAATGGCGGGCAGGTTTATATGGATGGAGCTAATATGAATGCGCAGGTTGGTTTAACAGCTCCGGGTTTTATTGGTGCCGATGTTTGCCATTTGAATTTGCATAAAACATTTGCTATTCCACATGGTGGCGGCGGCCCCGGCATGGGACCTATTTGTGTGAAAAAACATTTGGCAGCATTTTTACCGGGCCATGTATTTTATTCAAATGATCAAAAATCAGAAGGCGCTGTTTCCGCGGCACCGTTTGGCTCTGCAAGCATTTTATTAATCAGCTACGCATATATAAGAATGTTAGGAAGAGATGGTGTAAAATCGGCAACCGAATATGCTATTTTAAATGCCAATTACATGCGGGCAAGACTGCAAAACGATTATGATATTTTATACACTAACCATAACGGTCAGTGTGCCCATGAATTTATTGTTGACCTGAGACCTTTTAAAAAATCTGCAGAAGTTGAAGCTGAAGATGTTGCAAAACGATTGATCGATTATGGTTTTCATGCGCCTACTATGAGTTTCCCGGTGCCTGGAACGATTATGATTGAACCTACTGAAAGTGAAGATAAAGCCGAACTCGATCGCTTTTGTGATGCTTTAATTAGTATTCGCAGGGAGATTAAAGATATTGAAGAAGGAAAAACAGACAGGAAAAACAATGTTTTGAAAAACGCTCCGCATACACAATCCATAATTTGTACTAATGATTGGACCAAACCTTACAGCCGGGAGCAAGCTGCATTTCCTTTGAGTTATGTTAGGGAGAATAAATTCTGGCCGTCAGTAGCAAGGGTAAATAATACGGTTGGTGATCGCAACCTGATTTGCACATGCCAGCCAATAGAAAGTTATATGGAAGCAGAAGCCTGATAATTAAATAATCAATACAATGATCCCTGGTAAAAAATACCGGGGATTTTTTTTACTTACCAGGAAGTTTGATCATTTACATCCATACCACTTCGTGGTAGTTTGATTTAAACTTATTGTTGTAATTTAAAGCAACAAAAAATCTGCTGTAGCTCCTGCCCTGCCTCCTGCCCTCTGGATCATTTACTCAAAAAATCTAGCTGCATGAAAAATTATCAACCAGTAGAATTGATTATTTCCCCTGCAAACATTTTTGCAAAAAACAAACCAACAGGTTCCATTAAAAAATTGTTGAAAGATTCAGGCATCCCGGTTGAAGAAGTCATTGAACCAAAAACAAAAATGCCTGCTTCAAAAAAACCATTGGCCAAATCTGCATTGCCCAAACAAAAGACTTATGTAAAAACCAAGTTGAATGGTGCAGAGATGAATCCCTGGGATGTGGCGCATACAGCAGCAAAAGCATTGGGCACACAAGCTTCATTTGTTGAACCCGACCTGTTAAACGAATATGCAGCAGATCAGAACATTGATGTGCCTTTTAAAAAATCACAAAAAAATAAAAATAAAAAAAGTAATTCTATTGGTGGATTTGACCCCGACTGGCAACCGCATAAAAATTTAATCTGGCACCTGGAAGATGGATTTTCCCAATTAGCTTCGGCAAGAAAAGAAGTTGAAAATATTGATTACACAGTAAGAATTGCGCATATTGATACGGGTTATAATCCCACACACGCCATCATACCCGCATCAGCAAAAACAAATAAACTGCAAAGAAATTTTGTTAGAGATGAAGATCCGGCGGACGCTCATGACCGGAATACAAAGGGCACACTCCGCATGCCGGGTCATGGCACTGGCACTTTAGGAATATTGGCAGGTAATAAAATGCGCATCAATACAGATAATGGAATCTTCAATGATTATATCGGCGCTGCACCTTTTGCCGAAATCGTTAGTTGCCGTATTGCATCATCTGTTGTATTAATAAAAACCAGCGCATTTGCAGAAGCATTAAATTATCTTACCTCTCTTTGCATGCGTGGATATCCCATTCATGTTGTGAGTATGAGTATGGGTGGTGCTCCGTCAAAAGCCTGGGCCGACGCTGTTAATGCAGCTTATGAAGCAGGTATTACCATTGTAACAGCTGCGGGAAATCACTTCAATGGTCTGCCAACCAAACATATTATTTACCCTGCCCGGTTTGAAAGAGTGATTGCCGCATGTGGTGTTACATATGATCTTAAACCGTATGCACATACCAAATTAGGCGAGATGCAGGGATGTTGCGGTCCCGAGCGGCATATGGATAAAGCATTGGCTGCATTTACACCCAATACACCCTGGGCAACCGGTAACAGTAACCGCATTTCATTTGCCGGGGCCGGCACTTCATCTGCAACACCACAGGTTGCTGCTGCTGCGGCTATATATTACCGTAAGTATCACCGGGAATTGGATGCTTTACAACCATGGCAAAGAGTGGAAGCGATTCGTTACGCATTATATAAATCCGCCGGAAAAAATGGACAGGCGCCTGGCTCGTTCAAAGCACATTTTGGAAATGGTATTATAAAAGCAAAAGCGGCATTGAATATTCCGGTAAATGCCAATCTACCTAAAACCCCGCCGGACAGGGTTCCATTGTTCCCCATCCTTACAACTATTTTTAAAAATAAACCCGGGGCCTCTGCACAATCCAGGATGGATATGTACAATACTGAACTTGCCCAGCTGCTTTATGATAGTCCACAGCTTCAGCAAATTTTAGATAATGAGGAAAAACCCTTTGATAAGATCAGCAAAAAGAAATGGAAAGCTTTTAAAGAAAGTGTGATTGAACATCCTGATGCTTCCATTTCATTAAAGCAATACCTGATGGCAACACCTTGATCATCCATAAATAATTTTTATGCTACCTGTTAAACTTGTTCTAACCAACAAAAAAAACCTTGTCTACAAATACGGTAAAAATGCCCCGGGAATTTTCCGGCTATTAAATGATTTAAAAAAAGCTGATAAGTCGAAAAACCTTGACACTAAAATTGTTTTTGTAGACGATGCTGCATCGTGTAAATCAGTTGGTGTAAAAAAGATCTCCATTCATACGGATAAAGAATATAAAAGAATTGTGGATGATTTGTACAGGAAACATGTACCTGTTTACATAACGCTGCTGGGTGCCCAGGATGTTTTTCCTTTCCAGGAAATTGATAACCCTGCCGAAGATGAAGATGTTTCAGTACCATCAGACCTGCCCTATGCCTGTGATGCGCCGTACAGCCGGAGTATAAATGCATTTACCGGACCGTCAAGAGTTGTTGGACGCATTCCGGATATTATTGGGAAACAGGCAGATATTAATTATTTAAAAACGGTAATTGGTCATAGTATAACGCAAAAGCCGCAAGCCTGTGAAAGCTATATGGAATACTTCGCAGTATCTGCACAAGTCTGGAAACGCAGTACAGCAATGAGCCTGCAAAAAATTTTCAGCGATAACAGGAAATTATTTTTATCTCCCAAATTAAAAGAGAGTACTGCTGCCCGTTATACAAAAACCCAGTTAAAACCCAAGATCCATTTTATAAATTGTCATGGCGCTAAAACGGATCCTGCATATTATGGTCAGCGCGGACAAAGTAATTTTCCGGAGGCATTAAAATCTTCGATTGTAGATAAAAATATTACTCACGGTACAGTGATTGCTGCTGAATGTTGCTATGGAGCTGAGTTGTATGATCCCACCAACCTGCAACCCGCAAGCATGGGCATCGCAAATACATATTTAAGAAATGGGGCTATTGCTTTCTTAGGCAGCAGTACCATCGCATACGGACCCTCAGATTCAAATGCATTGGCAGATCTCATCACCCAATATTTTATTAAAAACATATTAAAAGGATCATCTGCCGGCAGAGCCTTACTGGAGGCAAGGCAACAATATTTAAGTGACACGGGCCCGCAACTGGATCCTTATGAATTAAAGACATTAGCACAGTTTTATTTATTAGGTGATCCCAGCAATCAACCGGTTATTTGGGCAGAAGAGAAACAAAATAAAACTACCAGTGGTGGAACTATTGAAAATAACCGGGTAAATCTTTATCATAAAGGGGTAAGTTTAAAAAATTCGATTGCCCCCTCTGCAAAACAAAGAATTGTTCCCAAGCCTTCAGATGCAAAACGACTAAAAGAAATTATCCAGGCTACGCATTTTGAAGATGCGGAAAAAGTGTTTATGTATGCCGTTAAACCTAAATTAAAAGGATTAACGGGCATGCAAAAAAAATTAGCCGGACAAGATTCACGCTTTCGTACATTTATAAAGGAAGATGGTAACGCCATCCTGCACCAGATAAAAGTCCTGGTGGTTAAAGAAGATAAAGAACAAATATTAGGATACAGGGTTTATGAAAGCAGGTAAAAACAAACTAAAAGAAATAGAACTGGAAGGTAAAGTTGTAATGGCACCTTTTGGAAAAGGCACCAAAAGTCAACATGAAGCTGTATGCATTCGTACAGAAAAAGACACTTTTAAATTACGCCGTATGCAGGGCAATCCTTTTCATGATCCGGAATTGATAAAATGGGTTGGAAAAGATATTGTAGCATGTGGTATTTTGGAAGACTATCTTTTTATTGCTACTGAATTAAAGGAAAAAGAATCATCAGAATCCAAAGAAGAATC
>CAMPGG010000025.1 GCA_946885335.1 uncultured Chitinophagaceae bacterium | reverse complement strand
GTTGCAGTACCGGGGATCTGGTAAGAGCCGCCCATACAATAAGCAGCATCTTCTCCCAGTGAAATAACAGGCACTTTATTAACCGTTACAGTAACTTCAGCAGTACCGGTGCAGCCCAGATCAGAAGTTCCGGTAACAGTATATACTGTTGTAGTTGCTGGCGAAGCAATGGGGTTTGCTATATTGGGATCTGACAATCCGTCTACAGGTGACCAGGAATATTTAACAGCACCAGAAGCTGTTAGTTCCGTACTTGTACCTTCACAAATTGTAACATCAGCAGATGCCGTAACATCTATGGAAGTTGCCACATTAATAACAATAGATTTTTCGTTTACGCACTGCTGATCACTGGTCGCTGTTAATGTATATTCTGTTGTGGACGTTGGTGAAGCTATTGGATTAGGAATGGCTGGATCGGATAAGCCGGTAGCAGGTGACCATGATAAAACTGACGCTCCTTGCACTGTACCAGGAACCTGGTACGAATTATTGATACATATATCTGTATTACCACCAATATCAATTATTGGTTTTGGGTTAACCGTAACCGTTACTTCGTCTGTACCTGAACAACCCGCATCCGTGGTCCCAGTTACAGTATAACTTGTCGTTTTTGAAGGCGAAACTTCAGGGTTAGCTATGTTAACGTTTGAAAGTCCATCAGCAGGGGACCATAAATAGCTTGTACCGCCAGTTGCATTTAATTGAGTTGATGTTCCTTCACATATCGTTACATCATCACCGGCAATAATTGCAGCCGGAGATACCGCAATAGTAACTTCATCATAAGAAATGCTCTGCGTTGAAAATGATATATCATCCAATGCATAATCATTTCCTGATTCAATTGTATTATCATTGATAACCGTGATTTCAGCTTCTGTGGATGTACCTGAATTCCATAATGCATACACTTGTATCCATTGACAGGCAATATCACCGGCATTCACTTCCTGGTTCAATACATTCCCATTTATCTGGAATCGCAATTTTGCAGGAGCCGCCGGATTTACAGAGGTTATCCATAATGAAAATGAGTAAATGGTATTTGGAATCACATTAACTTTTTGCGACCAAACCACCACATTTTTGACCGGTGCTCCATTTACAACCATCATATTTCCTGTTCCGGAAGTATGATCACCACAAGCCTGGAAGCCAGTGTGCCATGATTTAGGATTCGTAGTAACCCAGTATTGAGCTTCTCCAAAATCTGTCGTGGGCATGGCTTTATATTCTGAAAAAAAATCAGCGACTCCACTCTCAAAACCCGGATTTTTTACAAGATTCTCACCTAACAACTGATTTTGTATACGATAAGTTGTGGTTACTGATGGTTTAACAATTGGGTTCCTGTTGGTAAGATCTGTTAGTCCGTCTGCCGGCAACCAGCAGAAATTTAAATTATTAGATTGTGAATTTAACTGCACCTCCTGCCCGGGACAAATAACTTGATCATCAGTTGTAATTAAATTCCCATCAAGTGTAATATGAACCGGAATTTTTTTGGTAACCTCTTTTGTGCATCCTCCAGGATATTCCACAACCATCTTTACATCATATTCACCTATATTATTGTATTCATGAGAAACTACTAATCCTGTACCTGTTGAACCATCACCAAAGTCCCAGCTTGCACCTGTTGCAGATGGATTAACATTTGTAAAATGAACCAATTTAGAATTACATACATCCTGGGAAATAGTATATGAGGATATATACTGATCACATGATGTCTGTGAATAAGCATTCGCAGCGTAGAAAAATATAATTATACCCGTAAAAATTTTAAGTATATATCTCACAGCTAAAGAGGGAAAGCACATTAGAAAAGGTTTTGAAGATAGGATTTTAAGGATAAAATTTGCGAGATTATTAACAAATATCTATCCGAATTTTTATTCCCACTTAAATATGAATAAAATGTGCATTAATACAGAGTAAATACCTAGTAAAACCTGTATTTTTCCTTATGAAACCCTTTACTGTAGCGCTTGTCGTAAATTTACTAGGTATGTTTACGATACGATAAATTCCTGGTTTCTTTTTAAATATTCGATGAACAATTCCATCCCTTTTCGTTTGCGTTCATCAAGGGTGTATTGAATGTGCAGATTATAGTATTTTTTTAAATCGTATAAGTTGAAATGGAGATCTTGTATTATTTCATCCAGGTGATTGAAACCGATACTGTTTGCATGGTCAAATGCTGCAATAAAATCATCAGGCAATTTTTTTGTGCTGACCCAGGCAGCAAAAACAAAAGGTAATCCTGTTATCGCCCTCCACTCCGAAGCCAGGTCATAAATATATGTGGATACCTTCCTTTGTTCCAATGCCCTGTCACCAATAACTAATCCCGCTGTAGTTCCTTTAATTTCATCGCGGTAGCTTTCATTTTCTGCTTGTATAATGACCGGGTCTATTCCCCAATACTCTTTTATCAACCATTGCAATAAAGCCACGGAAGACCTGCTTTGATAATCCAGGTAAACTGTTTCAATCTCGTTCATCGGTACTTCACTGAACAAACACACTGAAGCCACTTCTCCTTCCGCCGCAATACAATAATTCCCCACTATATAATATTCCGGCAATAAAGGAATTACTGCTACGGGAATCAGACCTACATCAATTTCATTCTTACGCAGCATTTCAGCCAATTGTGCAGGAGTATCTTCGATCAATTCTATTTGATTATTAAATGGAGGCCTTTCTAATCCATATATCATTGGCCTCGTATTCAGGTAGCTTACAATCCCAACTTTTATCTTCTTATTCAAATCAGCTAATTTTGCCGCAAAGATATAAGAACGACACATTTTGCAATTGACATAAAATAAACGAATGGAATTATCCCCGCTTACCGCTATTTCCAGTATTGATGGACGTTACCGCAAACAGGTACACTACCTGGATGAATATTTCTCAGAATTTGGGTTGATGAAGTACCGGGTTTGGGTTGAAATTGATTATTTTTTATTCCTTGCTTCAACAAAATTGTTCAAGGTTTCACCAAAAACAACCAGGTTTTTAAACCAGCTAAAAGAGGATTTTTCCCAGGAACATGCACAATTCATAAAGGATATAGAAAAAACGACCAACCATGATGTAAAAGCCGTAGAATACTTTTTAAAAGAACAATTGAAAAATAACGGAGATGAGCAGTTAGGCGAATGGGTCCATTTTGGACTAACATCACAGGATATAAATAATACGGCCATTCCATTGCTTTGGAAATACGCATTGGAAAATGAATACTTCCCCGCGATATTAAACCTGAATGCTGAATTGAAATTATTAGCATCCAGTTGGATGAATATTCCCATGCTGGCACATACACATGGACAGCCTGCAAGTCCGACCAGGTTAGGAAAAGAAATTATGGTTTTTGTTGAAAGAATTACAAACCAGGTGGAACTATTAATACAGGTTCCTTTTACGGCAAAATTTGGTGGAGCAACCGGTAACTTCAATGCGCATCATATTGCTTTTCCAAATAAAGATTGGGTAAAGCTGGCAAATAATTTTGTTGAAAATAAATTAGGCTTACAACGCCAGCAGTTTACTACACAAATTGAACATTATGATAACCTTGCAGCACAGTTTGATGCAATAAAAAGGATCAACAATATATTAATTGATCTTTGTCGTGACTTGTGGACCTATATCTCGATGGAATATTTTACGCAACAAACCAAAGCCGGCGAAATTGGTTCATCGGCCATGCCCCATAAAGTAAATCCTATTGATTTTGAAAACGCGGAAGGCAATTTAGGAATGGCTAATGCAATCTTCGAACATCTTTCAGCCAAATTACCCGTATCCAGATTACAAAGAGACCTGACTGATTCCACAGTGACCAGGAACATTGGTGTGCCATTTGCTCATACCATCATTGCTATCAGGTCCATAGAAAAAGGTTTATCTAAATTGGTGGTCAATACAGAAAAACTGGATGCTGATCTTGAAAAAAACTGGCCTGTTGTTGCCGAAGCAATTCAAACTATTTTAAGAAGAGAAGCATATCCCAATCCATATGAAGCTTTAAAAGAACTGACCCGGGGTAAAAAACAAATTGATAAAAAAACCATTCATGCTTTTATCGATAAACTGGAAGTATCCGCATCAATCAAAAAAGAATTAAAAAAAATAACTCCACAGAATTACACCGGCGTATTACCGGATTTCTGATCTAAGATTTACCTTTTATCACTAATGTATTATCATTTTAAAGACTAAATGTATACCCCTATATCAATGAAAATACCCTAAATCAGGTATTTTTTTTTCGGCGGAGGAATTTGATATTTGAGTAATGAAACCTGTTTTTACTCCCTCCATTCTCGAAAAAAATTTTCAATGTCCAAACTGCCATTGGGAGGGAAAAGGACGTGATTTATTGCAGGAACAATTTTCTCACGAAGAATCGATCGAACTTACCTGTCCTAAATGCGATTACTACTTCGGTTTTATCAATACAGAAACTGATGATTCCAGTTCCTGATCGTTGAACTTACTTATGTATTTCGCTGGTAAAATGAAATGCTATTTCAGGATTATTTTGTCTTTCAGTATTTAAAAACCACTCACTTTGTGCAAGGTAAACCAGGTGCCCATCTTTATCATGCGCAATATTGGCTGATTTGAATTTGATGAATTCATCCAGCTTTTTTGGATCCTGGCTTGTGATCCAACAAGCTTTATAAAATGGCAAAGAATTAAACTGCACCGAAGCACCATATTCATGGAGCAATCGATATTGAATAACTTCAAACTGCAGTTCGCCCACACAACCAATGATCTTTTTATTTCCGCCAAATTGTGTAAACAACTGTGCTACCCCTTCATCCGTCAACTGCATTAATCCTTTTTCCAGTTGCTTGGTTTTCATCGGGTCTTTATTCTGTACTTCTTTAAAAATTTCTGGTGAAAAAGAAGGAATGCCTGTAAAATAAAAATCCTCTCCTTCGGTTAATGTATCTCCTATTTTAAAATTCCCGGTATCGAACAAACCCACAACATCACCTGGATAAGCATCTTCCAATACACTTTTTTCACGAGCCATAAAGGAATATGGATTGCTGAAACGTACATCCTTATCAATGCGTACATGATGATAATATTTATTCCTTTCGAACCTGCCTGAACAAACTCTCAAAAAGGCAATCCGGTCGCGATGTCTTGGATCTAAATTGGCATGGATCTTAAAAATAAAACCACTGAATTTATTTTCGCCAGGACAAACTTCTCTTAAACTCGTGGGCCTGCATTGTGGCACAGGAGCAATCCGGATAAAAGTATCCAGCATTTCTTTTACACCAAAATTATTAATGGCACTGCCAAAAAACACTGGTGCAACATTCGCAGATAAATAATCTTCCTTTTTCAATTCGCCATAAACACCGGCTATCAATTCCACATCTTCCCTGAGTGTTGCTGCATCATTTTCCCCTAATTTCTGATCCAGCACTTTATCTTCCAGGTCATTGATAGGAAGTTCATCATCATCGCCTTTGGTATGAGCTGAAAAAAGTAAAAGATTTTTCTCATGTAAATTATAAACACCTTTAAAATCCTTACCACTGTTAATAGGCCAGGTCATTGGATGAAGGTGAATGGATAATTCTTTTTCTATTTCTTCCAGTAAATCAAAACGGTTTTTTCCATCCCGGTCCATCTTATTGACAAATACAATGACCGGAGTTTCCCGCATGCGGCAGACTTCCATCAACCGGCGTGTTTGATCCTCAACCCCATTCACACTATCCACCACTAATATTACACTGTCAACAGCAGTAAGTGTTCTGAAAGTATCTTCTGCAAAGTCTTTGTGACCAGGTGTATCAAGCAGGTTAATCAGGATCCCTTTATATTCAAAACTCATAACAGAAGTGGCTACAGAAATTCCTCTCTGTCTTTCAATTTCCATAAAATCAGAGGTAGCATGCTTCTTAATTTTATTGCTTTTTACAGCACCTGCCACTTGAATGGCACCACCGAATAAAAGAAATTTTTCCGTTAATGTTGTTTTACCAGCATCGGGGTGAGAGATGATGGCAAAGGTTCTCCTGTTATTTATATGATTCGCGTATTTCATTATTTTACCGGTAAAGCAGGCCTAACCTGCCTTTTTTTAAATGGCCGCAAAGTTAAGCCGTTAACATTAAACTTTATCGCCAATATGCTTTGAAGGATATGATTCTGCTGATAACGATATATTTAACTTTATAAAACAACCGGCAAAACAAAAAATTATCAATTATACTGGCATCATAACCACTGGTATAAAATAATGCAAACAACGCTTTAGCTTCCTTATTTTTGTTTTATGCGCAGAACACTGGAAATTATCTTCAGCAGTTTTAAAATTGCCCTATTAGAATTATGGAAGAATAAACTCCGCACATTTCTTTCATTGTTTGGTGTTACCATTGGTATTTTTTGCATTATTGGCGTACTGGCCACTGTAAACAGCCTGGAATATAATATTCAAACCCAAATTAAATCACTCGGCACCAATACGATTTATGTTGATAAATGGGATTGGGGAGGAGGTGGTCCTGATTATCCGTGGTGGAAATATCAAAAAAGACCGAACCCAAAATATGATGAACTGGAAGCCATCCAGGAAAGAGCACCAAGTGCTAAATATGTTGCTTTCAAAATAGATGCGCAGGATAATGTTGAATACCGGAATAATGTTTTGCTGCGAGTAAATCTCTATGGCATTACCAAAGATTTTAATAAAATTCAGCCTGTTGAAATCCAGGAAGGGCGTTATATTTCAGATGCTGAATTTGAACAGGGCATCAATACAGTTGTAATAGGTAATGAAATAGCAGAAAATCTTTTTTCAACACCTGAAGTGGCACTTGGCAAACATGTAACCATTCGCGGCAAAAAGTTCCAGGTTGTTGGAGTGATAAAAAAACAAGGAAGCAGCGGTATTAATATAGGTGGCTGGCAATTTGATCAAAGTATCATTATGCCATATAAGTATGCCCGTAATATTATGGATGAAAGAAGGGCTAATCCATTTATCATGGTTCAGGGTTTTGAGACTACATCAAGCAAAGAGCTGATTGATCAACTGCGCGGTTCCATGCGAGCCATTCATAAATTAAGCCCGATGGCTGAAGATGATTTCGCTTTGAACGATATCAATGACATGAGTGAACAAATGAGTGAAGCATTTGCCAGTATCAATATTGGCGGCTGGGCCATTGCATTATTAAGTTTGATCGTAGGAATGTTTGGGGTTGCTAATATTATGTTTGTTACCGTGAAAGAAAGAACATCGCAGATTGGACTAAAGAAAGCGATTGGTGCAAAACCCAGGATCATTCTTACAGAGTTTTTATTGGAAAGTGCTTTTTTATGCATCATCGGGGGATTGATGGGCATTTTACTGGTATTTATTTTAACCAAGATAATATCGATAGCCTTTGATTTTCCTATTTTTATTTCAACCGGAAATATGATTCTCGCTATTGTAATCTGCATCCTGGTGGGCATCCTGGCTGGTATCATCCCTGCATATAAAGCTTCACGCCTTGACCCGGTTGTAGCTATCCGGAGCTAATTTTTTGCTAACGGTTAACATTAACTGAAAAATTATTACCAAATAAAAAAACATATTACCATATTAGCCATTGAGTCATCCTGCGATGAAACTTCTGCAGCAGTTTGCCGGGATGGAAAAATACTTTCTAACCCGATCGCCGGTCAGCAGGTTCACGAAAGTTATGGCGGTGTGGTGCCTGAACTTGCATCCCGTGCTCACATGCAAAACATTGTTCCGGTAGTTGATACTGCTTTACATAAAGCAAACTGCAAACTGGAAGATCTTGATGCCATCGCCTTTACGCAATCACCCGGATTGATCGGTGCATTATTAGTTGGTGCCCAGTTTGCTAAAAGTCTTTCCCTTGCTTTAAATATTCCATTGATTGCCGTACACCATATGCAGGCGCATGTAATGGCCAATCTTATTGATGATCCAAAACCTTCTTTTCCTTTCCTATGTTTAACTGTCAGTGGTGGACATACACAAATTGTTTTATGCAACTCACCATCAGACATGAAAGTAATAGGTGAATCAATGGATGATGCCGCTGGTGAAGCATTTGATAAATCGGCCAAAATGCTTGGTCTTCCCTACCCCGGCGGTCCACTGATTGATAAATATGCAGGCAAAGGAAATCCAAATCGATTTATTTTTCCAGAACCCCAAATACCCGGACTTGATTTTAGTTTCAGCGGTGTAAAAACAGCCATCCTTTATTTTTTGCAGGAACAAAAAAAACAAAATGAAAATTTTGTGGAAGAAAATCTTGCAGATATATGCGCTTCTATCCAGGAAAGAATTGTTACGATTCTTTTAAATAAATTAAAGAAAGCTTCTCACCAAACCGGTATAACAACGATTTGCCTGGCAGGTGGCGTATCAGCCAACAGCAGCCTGCGTAAAGGTTTACAGCAAATGGGTGAAAAAAATAATTGGCAAACTTTTATTCCCAAATTTGAATATTGCACAGACAATGCAGCCATGATCGCCATAACCGGTCATTATAAATTTATGGCTAAAGAATTTTCTCCTCTATCAGTTACATCCAATGCCCGTGCTAGCTGGGAATAAAAAAAACTGCCCGTGAGGCAGTTCTTTATTTTTCATTAATTATTAATCTTTAAACTTCTTTTTTAATTCCATCAACTTATCCTGGAAAGGATTTGATGAAACTTTTTCCGGTGTTCTTTTTTTGTTTGAATTATTAGAAATTGGTCTTTGAGCAGCTTCCTTTTGATCGACTTGTTCTTTCATGGATAATGCAATTCTTTTTCGCGAAGCATCCACTTCAACAACAGTCACCATCACTTTCTGACCCAGCTTAACAACTTCATTAGGGTCACTGATATAACGGTTACACATGTGTGAAATATGTACCAGTCCATCCTGCTTTACGCCCACATCCACAAAAGCACCGAAGTTTGTGATATTGGTAACGATGCCCGGAACTTTCATGCCTGGCATCAGATCTTCCATCGTGGTAACTCCCTCCGCAAAACGAAATTCTTCAATTGGTGAACGAGGATCACGACCCGGTTTTTCTAATTCATTTAAAATATCACGAATGGTAAATGTTCCCGCGGTTTCAGAAACAAAATCCGCAGGGTTAATTTTTTTACGGATATCGGGTTGCTTAACAAGGTCTTTTACTGTACATCCTAACTGGCCTGCCATCTTTTCAACAATAGGATAGCTTTCCGGGTGCACCGCAGAATTATCCAATGGATTCTCCGCATCGGCAATTCTTAAAAAACCTGCACATTGCTCAAATGTTTTCGGCCCCATTAAAGAAACTTTCAGCAAATCTTTCCTGCTTTTTATACCGCCATTTTTAGCACGGTATTCTACAATATTTTTTGCAAGTGTTGAACTGAGTCCTGATACATAAGTGAGCAGGTGTTTGCTTGCTGTATTTACATCAACTCCAACAAAATTTACGCAGCTCTCAACAACACCATCCAAAGATTCTTTTAATCTTGTTTGATTTACATCGTGCTGGTACTGGCCAACACCAATGCTTTTAGCATCGATCTTAACTAATTCACTCAATGGATCAAGCAATCTTCTGCCAATGCTGATTGCGCCTCTTACGGTAACATCCTGATCAGGAAATTCTTCTCTTGCCACTTCACTGGCGGAGTAAATAGAAGCACCGCTTTCATTCACCATAAAAATTGAAACGGGCTTTTCAAATTCAATGCTGCGAACAAGTTTATCTGTTTCCTTACTTGCTGTTCCATTCCCGTATCCAATGGCTTCAATATTAAATGTAGAAACCAGTTGTTTTATAACTGAAGAAGCCTGCTGCCATTCATTTTGGGGCGAATGCGGGAATATGGTTACATAATGCAGAAAGGTGCCTTGTTCATCCAGGCAAACTACTTTACATCCTGTACGATAACCGGGATCTATTGCCAGTATTCTTTTTGGTCCCAATGGTGATGCTAATAATAATTGCCGCAGATTTTCTGCAAAAACATGAATAGCTTCTTCATCTGCTTTTGTTTTACTCAACATCCTGAATTCATTTTCAATGGATGATTTCAACAAACGGTTATAACTATCTTCTATCGCTGTTAAAACTTGTTGGGATGAAGGAGATGATGATTGAACAAAAATTTCTTTTAATGCACCAATCGCAGTTTCTTTTTCAATAGAAATCTCCATGATCAGAAATCCCTCTTTCTCTCCCCGGCGAATGGCCATTATCCGGTGTGATGGACTTGAGGCAAGAGATTCGTTGAAATCAAAATAGTCCTTATATTTTTGCGCATTTTCATCATCCTTTTTAGAAGTTAATACACGGGATGATAATACCGCCTTTTCTGTAAATAACTGCCTGATTGTATTTCTTGCCTGTTCATTTTCAGCAATCCATTCAGCCATGATATCCCTGGCGCCCTGCAATGCTTCTGTGCTATCCTTAACCTGGTCGTTTACAAATTTTAATGCCTCTGATTCAACATCATTTATTTTTTGGGCAAACAACATTGTTGCTAATGGCTCCAGTCCTTTTTCAATGGCGATAGAAGCTTTCGTTTTCCGCTTGGGTTTATAAGGCAGGTATATATCTTCAAGCGTTGTAGCATCCAATGTATCATTGATGCGTTTTTTTAATTCGGGAGTAAGCTTGCCTTGTTCTTCAATTGTTTTTAAAACTGTTTCCTTTCTTTTTTCGAGCTCATTAAAATATTTAATGTTATCGATTACTTTCCCGATCATCACTTCATCCAGGTTACCTGTAGCTTCTTTGCGATAACGGGAAATAAATGGGATGGTTGAACCTTCTGTATGCAATTGATTAATATTATCAACCTGCTTAACTGAAATGCCTAATTCGGCGGCTATATGTTTTTGGATCTTATCTTCCATAGGTCATTACTTTGGCCTGCAAATGTAATGGTTGGTGGAAGCAAAAAAAATTTGTTTGTTTAAGTGTGAAGAGCTTAAACAAACAAATATTAAATCAAAAATTAAATGTATCTGTTAATAGCGGTATCGATCAAAACGGCGGCCGATCAAAATAACCTTAGCCCTGCCTTTTAATATATTTCCTGTGCTGCGATATTTAAATTCAACCCTGTCGATCCTTTGACCATCGCGGGTTAATTCAATGATCTTACTTTGTTGATCGGCTCCAATAATATCATCAATTTGTGGTTCCAATACATCACCGTTTGCATAAACAACCCTTAAATAATTTACACGGATATCCTTATTTTCTACCATAAACCGAAGTGCTGTGTACTCATTATTGCTCCTGACATCAATTTCATCTTTATCCCGAACAAAATTTACTTTGCTTTCGCCCAAAATTTCCCAACCTTCTTCCACACTGATGGTACGGGTAGAACCACAGGAAAATAAACTCACTGAAATAATAGCCAATACACTGGCAAAAAGGATGTTTTTAAAAATTATATTTTTCATATTTAAGGGGTAATGTTTTTAATCAGTAAGAATATATTAAAATTACTATAAGTTTATTTATGAATTATGTAAAAAATCATTCCTCCTCTGCCTTATTCATCATTTTTGATAAAACCGCATAGGCATTCTGGTTAACAATGGTCCTGCCTTCAAGATTTTCTGGCTGATGGCTGATTTCAACATAACCAGTTTGCCGCATCCCGGTAATCACAGGCAACATTTTATACGTGTTTTGACCAACCGCTAAAAAAATATAATCCTGCGCACCATAATGCACAACAGCTTCTTCAGGAACAGCAAGCACTTCTGCATCACTTACTTGTATAAGCGCATTTAAGAACATGCCGGGCAATAATTTCTGTGGTTTCGTTTCGAAATGACAATGAACTAATCCACTCCGGTTTTCATCGATATTACGATTTACCAGCAGAACTGTGCAATGGTAAATAACACCTGGATCATCAACAAAAGTTACCTGCACTTTTTGATTGGGTTTTACCAGGGTAATATCTTTTTCAAACACAGTGAGTGTGGCATGCATATCCGCCGGGTTGATCAATTCGAACAATACTTCTGAGGGATCAACATACTTCCCAATATTTACATTTACTTTACTTACAAATCCATTGATAGGAGAATAAATGGCTACACTCCTTGAAATATTCGATTCCGTTAACCTGGCCGGGTTAATATTTATCAATCTCAATTTTTCACTTAAACCTTTTACCAACACTTTTTGCGATGTATATTCTGAAGTTGCCTGCTGATAAATTTTATCCGCATTCACTTTTTCTTTATTCAACATTTTTTGCCGTTCAAAATCTTTTTCAAGGAAGCCTAACCTGGCATTCGCCATCAGGTAGTCTTGTTGTAACTGGATCAATGCCGGATCTTCCATTATGCCAATGACCTCACCCCGGTTTACATGCATACCAGGTAATAATTTGGTAGATTTTAAATATCCACCCAAAGGAAAACTAACAGAAACGATATTCTGCGGCGGCACATCAACCACACCATTTACTTTTAAAGTTGTATTCATGGACCGCGTTGTTACAACACCTGTATCGATAGCTGAATTTTGCATTTGCGCTGGAGTTAGCATGACAATTTCAGCGGGTTCATTTTCTTCTTCAACAACAACTTCCGTTTTGGTTTTGCAACCGATACATATTATCAAAACAGCAACAAAAAAATATTTCATAATCATAACTATAAATTATTAACCACGCAGGTATTCAATTTCTATTATTGTGAGGTTGTAATTTTTCACTGCATCCAGGTATCCTATCCTGATATTAATTGCATTGTTCATCAAAACTGTCCATTCAAGATAGCCTATCTCCCCTTCCTGGAAACCCAGTGATGCATTTTTTATAATGAGATCCGCTTGTTCAAGGCTGGATGATTCATATAAATCAATGCTTGCTTGCTGGCGTTTCAATTCTTCCATCCATTGCTGCCCCTTCCTGGATAGTTCTTTACTTACATTAATGGCATTTAACCTGGCTACTTCTTCATTTACTTTACCAGCCTTTATACGGGCATTGGTTGCTTTATTAAAAAGCGGGATGCCCATTGTGAGACCAACTGAATGAAAACGCCGAGAATTACCATAGTACACCTGGTTTATACCATCCGGGCTATGGTAACCAATGAAAGACTGGTTTATGTATTCAACAGAAAATGACGGCGAAAGTTTGGATCTTTCAACAAGTGTTTGAGCAGCTGCCAATTGTTTTTGCCATTCATAATATTCCATTAAAGGATGTTGCTGTAAAAAAATTGAATCAACAATCAATGATTCCATTTTAACCGCGTTGTATTTTGGCAGAACCAATGACGTATCGTTCATCAACCACTGCAACTGTTTTTGTAGTATCAACTTCTCCGATACTAATTGCTGTTGCTGCAATTTAAGCTGCTGCAATTGCAGGTCCGCTGTAGTTTTCTCCAATAAATTTGATTCACCTGATTTAAACCGAAGATCAGCTGAAAACTGAAATCGACTATACAAAGAATCCAGTTGAAATAATAATTTTTCCCTTTCCTGGATATCTACCAATTTATAAAATACGATTTTTACTTCCTTGTCAAGTTCAGTCTTCTTCCATTTGACCAATTGATCCTGGAGCTTTTCATTTGTACCATACAGTTCTCTTTGCCTTTTATAAACAACAGGCAAATCAAAACTTTGACCCACGTTAAAACTGTTATCCTTACTTGCGTTATTGATATTACCATAAACAATTCCGGCAGAAGTTTTACCAGGATCAAATACACCTTCCTGTAACGCCTTCCAGTATTCCTTTTGTTTTTGAAGTGATTGCAAATTCAGATTTTGTTCGCTGGCTTGCTGCAAAACCTCTTGTATAGTAAGATGTTTTACCGGGACTTGCTGTGCATGCAAAAAGGCAGGCAAACACAATAATGGAAAAATAATAAAAGGCAAATGGTTTTGATTTTTTATTTTTTTCGTTTTTTCAAACCAGCGATAAATAATGGGCAACACGATAAGCGTTAAAAATGTAGCTGTGATCAGGCCACCAATTACAACGGTCGCCAAAGGACGCTGAACCTCTGCGCCGGCGCCATGACTCAATGCCATGGGTAAAAATCCAAGAGAGGCCACAGCCGCAGTCATCAAAACGGGCCGTAAGCGTATACGTGTACCTTCAATAATAATTTGATTTAAATCCTGCATACCTTCTTTTTTTAATCGGTTAAATTCCGCGATCAATACAATACCATTTAGCACAGCAACCCCAAATAATGCAATGAAACCAATGCCGGCAGAAATGCTGAATGGCAATCCCCGCAACCATAAAGCAACGATGCCACCCATAGCTGATAATGGAATTGCTGAAAAGATCATGACGCCATATTTTACAGAACCAAAAGCAAAATATAAAAGCACCAGTATCAGGAATAAGGCTGCAGGAACGGCAATGGATAAACGCTGTTTGGCCTCCACCAGGTTCTGGAACTGTCCACCAAAATTTACATAATACCCGGCAGGCAGTTTTAACCTGCTGTTTGTTTTTTCTTCCAGTTCATTAACTACCGTTTCAACGTCGCGGCCGCGAACATTAAAACCTACAATGATCCGGCGTTTAGCATCTTCTCTTTGCACCTGGTTCCAACCTTCTTTAATTTTTACAGTTGCTACCTGCTGTAATGGTATTTGCAAACCATTTCTTGTTGGAATAAGTAACTCCTGCACATCGGTAATGTTGCCTCGCACACTTTCATTTAATCGCACAACCAGGTCAAACCTTCTTTCATTTTCATAAACCTGGCCGGCACTTTCTCCTGCAAATGCAGTTCTGACTAATTGATTAACATCTGCAATATTCAACTGGTAATTGGCTAATGCATTGCGGTTATAATTGATTTCTATCTGGGGTAAACCCGTTACGGTCTCAATATAAATATCCGTAGCGCCATCAACTGAATTTACAAGGGACCCTAATTTATTGGCATATACTGCAAGCGAATCAAGATCTTCACCAAAAATCTTGCATACAATATCTTGTCTTGCACCAGAGATCAATTCATTAAAACGCATCTGCACGGGGAATTGAAATCCAAACGTGAGACCAGGAATTTCCGAAAGCGCTTCCCCCATTTTATTGGCTAATTCATCGAATGAAGATGCAGAGGTCCATTCATCTTTAGGTTTCAGGTTAATGATGATATCAGTCATTTCAACCGGCATTGGATCTGTTGGTATTTCGCTTGCACCTATCCGGGTAACAATTTTATCCACTTCAGGAAATCGTTCAAGAATTGTAGCGGCCTTGGTAGAACTTTTTATCGACTCTGTTAAACTACTGCCGGTTAATATCCTCGCATCAACAGCAAAGTCGCCTTCTTCCAGTTCTGGTATAAATTCCCCTCCCAGGCTTCTCAATAGCAATATTGAACCAATAAATAAAATGAGGACCATTGCAATAACCATTTTTGGAAATTGCAAAGCTTTTTGTAACACCGGCTTGTAAAGCCTGTGCAATCTTTTCATCAACCTGTCAGAAAAATTTTCTTTATGCTTTATCTTTTTACTCAGCATCAATGAAGTGATCATTGGAACATAAGTAAGTGAAAGTATAAATGCACCGATCAAAGCAAAAGAAACTGTTTGTGCCATTGGCTTAAACATTTTGCCTTCAATACCAACCAAAGTAAGGATCGGCAGGTAAACAATCAGGATGATTATTTGACCAAAGACTGCGGAGTTCATCATTTTACCGGCTGCCAATTTCACTTCCTGGTCCATTTCCGGTTGGGTGATCAATATTGTTCTTCGCAAGTGCCGGTTGTGAGAAAGGCGGTGCATAACGGCTTCAACAATAATGACCGCACCATCAACGATTAAACCAAAATCCAGCGCACCAAGACTCATTAAATTTCCCGATACGCCAAAAATATTCATCATGATAATGGCAAATAACATGGAGAGTGGTATCACTGAAGCTACAATCAAACCGGCCCGCAGGTTACCTAAGAACAACACCAGGACAAATACAACGATCAATGCCCCTTCCAGTAGGTTGGTCTTAACCGTTTTAATTGCCCTGTCAACCATTTTTGTACGATCATAAAATGTTTCAAGAACCACACCTTCCGGCAGTGTTTGTTTTATCTTTATCACTTTTTCTTTTACTGCCTGTACAACCTCTGATGCATTAGCGCCTTTCAACATTAATACAACCGCACCTGCTACTTCGCCCTTATCGCTGTAGGTCATTGCACCATACCTAACAGCATGGCCTATACGAACATCAGCAACATCCCTGATCAAAACCGGGATACCATTGTCATTATACCTTACTACTATTTGCCCGATTTCTTCAAGGTTTTTCGCCAATCCTTCTGTACGGATAAACAAAGCTGTTGGACCTTTTTCAATATAAGCACCGCCGGAGTTTTGGTTATTCTTTTCCAACGCTTCAAAAACATCACTAACGGTAATGTTCATACTTTTTAGGCGGTCGGGAATTACCGCCACCTCATATTCTTTCAGGTAACCGCCAAAACTGCTGACATCTGCCACCCCCGGCGTACCCAGTAATTGTCTTCTTACTACCCAATCCTGGATTGATCGTAATTCTGTAAGATCATACTTTGATTCATAACCTTTTTTGGGCCTGATTACATACTGGTAAATTTCACCTAACCCTGTTGTAGCCGGTGCCAAATCAGGCCTGCCGGCAGTTACAGGAATCTGTTCTCTTACCCCGATCAGTCTTTCGGATACCTGTTGTCGTGCCCAGTAAAAATCAGTTTGATCATCAAAAACAATTGTAATAACTGAAAGTCCAAACCTGGAAATAGACCGCATCTCTGTAATGCCGGGAATATTCGCCATAGATTGCTCAATAGGGAATGTAATCAAACGTTCAACTTCCGGCGCAGCTAAAGACGGTGAAGTTGTTATAACCTGTACCTGGTTACTGGTAATGTCGGGTAATGCATCGATGGGTAACCGGCTAACTTCTATAGCACCAATAACCACCAACACCAACGTGAACAAGCCGACAATAAGTTTATTCTTTACAGAAAAACCAATGATCTTATTTAACATGTAATAGTATTTACCTGTAACAAAAAAATGCTATGTTATATCAGGTAAATCTTGGAGGCTGAAAAAAATCGCAGGAGGAAATTAAAATTTTATTTATGTCTTTGTAAATGGAAAATTGTGGAAGTATTTCCTGCAAAGGTTCAATTTCAATGGAAGGTGGAAGTGCCTGGCAACTTAAAGAAATATTTACAACAAGATTACAGGCATCCCGAAATGGTAATTTTTGATCCTGCTGGTAATCATCATCCATTTCAATAGCACCAACATAGTGTTCCTGTAAAAAATCCAGGAGGGTTATATGCTCGTCAACAAGTTTATGCTCATTAAAATGTTGAAAAAATACAGGGATTTTAAGAAACTGGTGTAGTTCGGCGAATGAAAGCATAAAAGCTCCTAAAAATAATATTGCTACCGCTTTTTTCAACTTTTCAAAGATAAATAACTCCCGGTAGATAAACCATGATTATTCATCTTGTAATAAATAACGGATACCCAGGAATATTCTTCTACCCTGGTTAGGAGCATATACATATGCCGGATCGAAGATCAATCCATATGGATTCTCGGTTGAAGTTTTTGCATTACCTGTTGCATCAAATTCAACTTGCTTGTTAAATGGATCGTGCGAACGGGCAATGAGAAAAATATTGTTTTTTGCCGGTGTCCAGTTCAATAAGTTTTTGATACCGCCATACACTTCTAACGACTTTCCCCATTTTTTTGTCAGCTGAAGATTTTGCAAACTCCACACAGGAGAATTTCCTGCTCTTGGATCATGTGCTCCTTGCAGGGGTAATTTCATGGGTCCATAAATATTTCCTGTATAATCTGCGGTTAATGCCAATACCGGGAAACTATAACTAAGCGACCAGTTAGCACTCCATTTTTCAGTCAGCAAGGGTCGTTGTTTTGTTTTATTTTCCATTTTATACAATTCCTGCAAAGTAAACCCGGCATATCCTTTCAACCTGTGGTAAAGAGAAAATTCAGCATTGAGAGAGAGTCCTTTTGAAATGGCATGTCCATCTAAATTTTGATAAATAATTTTTCGTGGATCCGTTTCATAATCGGGAATGATCTGGTTATGAAACCATGAATACCATGCAGAAAGATCAATTGTAAATGATTTTCCATCTCCTTTCCATTCATTGATAAAATTGGCATTGATATTATAACTGGATTCCGGTTTCAATTTTTCTTTTATTTCAACAGCCCTGGCACCGGTCAATGCCGCATGATCTTCAGTAAAAAGATTAACCACCCTGAATCCTGTTCCTGCATTTAAACGAAACACTCTTTGATCATCCATTTTCCATTTGTAAGCAAAACGAGGCGTAAAAATATTTTTATGAATGGGATGATGATCATAGCGCAACCCCGATAATAACTGGTGGCGCTCATTTAATTTCCATTCGTATTGAACAAAAATGCCCGGGATAAAAAAAC
Source organism: uncultured Chitinophagaceae bacterium (assembly GCA_946885335.1). Next base: position 1,041 of record CAMPGG010000025.1, on the reverse strand, counting down.
GTTCCGGGTTATTAAGCCCGGACAACGTATCTACCGTAGCTGTTGAATTATCATCATAATAATTATAACGTCCAGCAATACCCGATAACAATTCATGATCACCTGCTATGGTTTTATGCCAGGTCACCTGGCCAAAAATAATTTTTTGATCTCCTATATAGGGAGTTGTTCCATAATAAGAATCCTGCTTATGACCGGTAGCGGAAAAGGCAAAAAACATTTTTTCATGTATTGGTAACTGGTAGTTACCGATCAGTTCCCAACGATTGGTGTAAATACTTTCACCATACAAGCTGTCTCCTCCCCTGAAGCTTTTATTCCAGCGCATATCACCGCCCCACCGGTCTTCATAAAAATACCGGGTTGCCAGGCTGGCCTGCCTGTTATATTTTCTTTGCAGGCTCCATTTATTAAAAATGGTGAACCGGTCCTGTAATGTTACATCAGTAAATTGGTCGTTATCCTTATCCTTCGGACTGGTATAATTAAAGTAATTGATGCCGAGTAAACCCGTCAGCTTGGACGATACCTTGTATTTAACACCGGCGTCAAGCAGGTATTCATGCCAGTTAGTAGTCATCAAATTAGCACTAAATAAGGGCGCTTTTTCAGGTGTCCGGGTAATTACGTTGATCAGTCCGCCAATGGCTTCCGAACCATATAAACCGGATGCAGGACCTTTTACAATCTCCACCCGTTCAATCATCTGGTGCGGAATGCCGAATAAACCATAAACCGAAGATAAACTGCTAACGATGGGCATTCCATCAATAGTGATCATTGTATAAGGTCCTTCCAGTCCATTGATATGTATATCCCCCGTATTGCAAACGTTGCAGTTTAACTGGGGACGAACACCATTTACCTGTTGCAGTGATTCGAATATACTTGGTGTGGGATTTTTTTTAAAAAACCCGGGATTATATACTTCCACTGCGATTGGACTTTCCAAACGGGTTACTGCTTTCATGGTTCCCGTTACCACAACCGCATCCAGTGATGAAACCGTTGTTTGCAAATTGATGGTTATATCTTTTTCCT
>CAMPGG010000024.1 GCA_946885335.1 uncultured Chitinophagaceae bacterium | reverse complement strand
GTAACGGATTATCTTATACAAAGGATAATGATGGAAGATGGATGGTAATTTAGGATTTAGTGTTTAGTGTTTAGATGTATCGTCACTTTTAACTTTTAAGTTTTTACTTTTAACTTAAACAAGCAACACTTCTTTTGAATTTTTCCTATTTAATTTTGAATTAAATTTCCATCATGCCATATTATTATTCTTTGGGTAATATTCCTCATAAACGTCATACACAGTTTCGCAAACCGGATGGAGGGCTTTACGCTGAACAGTTATTTTCAACGGAAGGTTTCTCCAATGATTATTCATTAATGTACCACGTTCATCCTCCAACCCAGATCATCAAAGCGGAACCGCAGGTAAATGTTGCTCCGCAGATTGCGGAGGAAAAAATGTTGCAGCACCGCAGTTTCGATGGTTTTCGCATCAAACCAGAAAAAGATTTTTTGCAAAGTCGTAAGGCCGTTTTAGTAAACAATGATTGCCACATTGTATTGGCCGCCCCACAGGAAAGCACAACCGAATATTTTTATAAGAATACTGATGCCGATGAAATCATTTTTATTCACGAGGGGAGTGGCCTGTTAAAAACGCCTTATGGTGAATTGAGTTTTGGCTATGGTGATTACCTGGTTATTCCCCGCGGCACTATTTACCAGATTCATTTTAATGACAGCCAGAACCGGTTGTTCATTGTTGAATCCTTCAGCCCGGTGCGATTTCCCAAACGCTATCAAAGTAAATATGGCCAGTTACTGGAACATTCACCATTTTGCGAAAGAGATATCAGGCCACCGCAAAACCTGGTTACAAATGATGTAAAAGGAGATTTCCTGATCAAGGCCAAAAAGAAAGGTATGTTGTATGGCTTGCATTATGGCACCCATCCGTTTGACGTGGTAGGGTGGGATGGCCAGTGTTATCCTTTTGCCATTTCTATTCATGATTTTGAACCCATAACCGGGCGGGTACACCAGCCACCACCGGTTCACCAGACATTCGAGGCAAATAATTTTGTGGTTTGTTCCTTTGTGCCGCGTTTATTCGATTATCACCCCGATGCCATTCCTGCACCTTATAACCACAGTAATATTGATAGTGATGAACTGCTTTATTATGTGGATGGAGATTTTATGAGCCGTAAAAAAGTTACCCGCGGAATGATCACTTTACATCCTGCCGGTATACCGCATGGGCCGCATCCGGGTGCGGTTGAAAAAAGCATTGGAGCTAAGGAAACAAAGGAACTGGCAGTTATGGTGGATACTTTCCACCCACTCATGATTACCAAAGAAGCTTTAGATATTGAAAATGATGACTATGTAATGAGTTGGGCCGAATAATTTCCAGCTTAAATGGTCTTATTTTTCATTCATAAAACTTATTATCTTTAATAATATTCATTAATAAAAAACATCACTATGCTGAAATTAGGCGAATTAAAAGAAGGCGATATTGTTAGGATAGAGGATGAAGGGGTTTCAAGAGAAGGAACTGTGGTTGATATCAGCCGCGAAGAAAAACAAGCCCTGATCAATAATGGCATCCAGGAATTTTGGTATGACCTGGACCAGATTTACCCCGTTCCGTTAGATGATGAGCAATTAACCCGTTTGGGTTTTGTAAAAGAGGTTGATGGGGATTCAGTTAAATATATGAAAGGGCCTTTCAGGATCGTGATCGTTAATAATAATTTTTCTGATATCGAAATGTGGTACCGCGAAGATCGCAGGCATTTTAATACACCCATCGGGGTGCATCATTTGCAAAATCTCTACCATAACATGACCAAAGTGCACCTTGAAATGCCTTAAGGCCCTATTTTTGTCAAGAAAATAATCGAGATCAACTCATTTTATTCCTCAGAATTGAAAAAAGATTTTGCTTTTTTCATTTTTAAGGATAATCCTCCTATCTTTGCGCTCCCAAAAATTTATGTCGAAACAACCATTAATCAAGCAGGATGGAGTAATAATTGAAGCTTTATCGAATGCTATGTTCAGAGTAAAACTGGAAAATGGCCATGAAATACTGGCTACAATCTCAGGTAAAATGAGGATGCACTACATCCGTATTTTACCGGGCGATAAAGTAGGTGTAGAGATGAGTCCGTACGACTTAAGCAGGGGAAGAATCATTTTCAGGTATAAATAAGGTAACCATTGGCCATCAGCTGATTGTAGCCGGAAATTTGAAATAAAACAATAAAGATGAAAGTAAGAGCATCCATTAAAAAGCGCAGTGCTGATTGCAAATTTGTTCGCCGCAAAGGCAGGTTATATGTGATCAACAAAAAGAATCCCCGCTTTAAGCAGCGCCAGGGATAAAAGCCGCGAGTACTTAAACAGTACTCAAAACTAAAAAATCGTAAATCTAAAATTAAAATAATAATATGGCTCGTATTGCCGGGGTTGACTTACCTAAAAACAAAAGAGGCGAAATCGGACTAACCTATATTTATGGTATTGGTCCTTCAACCGCTAAATATATACTTGACAAAGCTAGCATAGACCGCAGCAAAAAAGTAAACCAGTGGAATGATGATGAATTAAACGCCATCCGTACTACAATTACTGAAGAATTTAAGGTAGAAGGTCAACTGCGTTCAGAAGTGCAAATGAGCATTAAACGTTTGCTGGATATCGCTTGTTACCGTGGTTTACGCCATCGTAAAGGATTACCAGTTCGCGGCCAGCGCACTAAAACAAACAGCCGCACAAGAAAGGGTAAACGTAAAACAGTTGCGGGTAAAAAGAAAGCAACCAAGAAATAAAGAACGCCTGAGCTCGAAGCAATTGCTTTGGGCTTTTGGTTTTTATTTATATGCACCATTTACAGAATCAATTACAGAAACCCGGTGCAGGTGGAGGGTTGATTCACATCTTGCTAAAACAGGATGATTTTAAAAACATTTAAAAGATTACCTAAAAAGAATCATGGCAAAACAACAATTAAGCGCAAAAGCCGCTGCAAAAAAAAGAGTAGTAAAAGTGGAATCATATGGTGATGCACACGTTACTGCCAGTTTCAATAATATTATTATCAGTTTAACCAATAAGAGCGGCCAGGTAATTTCCTGGAGCAGTGCTGGTAAAATGGGTTTCAGGGGTTCTAAAAAGAACACACCATATGCAGCCCAGATGGCCGCAGCAGATGCAGCAAAAGTTGCCCTTGATGCTGGTTTAAGAAAAGTGGATGTATTTGTAAAAGGTCCTGGCTCTGGCCGGGAAGGTGCTATCCGTGCCATTGCAAATTCAGGTATTGAAGTAGTGATGATCAAGGATATTACACCTTTACCTCACAACGGCTGCCGTCCTCCCAAAAAGAGAAGAGTATAACATACAGCGGTTTTCCGCTCAATATTTTTATTAACGGGTGTATGATTCATTTTTACAGATTTTTACTGATCATACATCGAAACTAAAAAATCTAATAAACAATTATGGCAAGGTACACAGGTCCAAAGACCAAAATTTCCCGAATTTTCGGTGAGCCTATTTTAGGCAATGGCAAATGGTTGGGTAAAAACAGTAACCCTCCGGGCCAGCATGGTGCACAGCGTAAGCGCAAAAGCTTAGGCGAATATGCATTACAGTTACGTGAAAAGCAAAAGGCCAAGTATACTTATGGTTTGCTTGAAAAACAATTCCGCAAAACTTTTGAAGAAGCTGAAAGACGCCGTGGTGTTACCGGGCAGGTGTTGATCCAGTTACTGGAAGCCCGTTTGGATAATGTTGTATTTCGTTTAGGCATTGCGCCTTCCCGTCCTGCAGCACGCCAGCTGGTTACACATAAGCATATTGCAGTGAATGATACGGTTGTAAATATTCCTTCTTTCCAGGTTAAACCAGGTGATGTTATCACTTTAAAAGAAAAAACCAAGGGCAACACAGGAATTACCAGCCAGATGGGAAGCAAGAATCCTAAATTCGGTTGGTTGGATTACAGTGAAGCTGATATGAAAGGTACTTTCTTAACATACCCGGAAAGAGAAAATGTGCCAGAAAACATCAAAGAATCTTTGATCGTGGAATTGTATAGTAAGTAAGCTTAGCTTTCTTGCACAATCAGCAAACTAAAACAGCGAAAGGTGCAAACCCTGGCTGACATTCTAAATTAAAAATTTTAAACTCAGATATGGCCATTTTAAATTTTCAGAAACCGGATAAGATCATTTTACAAAAAGTGAATGACTTTGAAGCTCAGTTCGAGTTTCGCCCGCTGGAACCCGGCTATGCCGTTACCATTGGTAATTCTCTTCGCCGTGTATTATTAAATTCACTGGAAGGTTATGCAATTGTAGGTGTGAAGATTGAAGGTGTGGATCATGAATTTGCAACCATCAAAGGTATTACGGAAGATGTGGTAGAAATACTGTTAAACATCAAACAGGTACGCCTGAAAAAAATCGTTGATCATGAAGTGGCACATGAAAAGATCATGTTGTCAATCAAAAATAAAACAGAGTTCACCGCCGGTATGATCGGTGAAGGAACCCAATCTTTCCAGGTGATGAATCCTGATCTGCTGATCTGCACATTGGATTCTTCCGTAAAACTGGATATTGAATTAACCATCAGCAAAGGACGTGGTTATGTTCCTTCCGAGGAAAACAAACCAAAAGATGCGCCGTTGAACCTGATCCCGATCGATGCTATTTACACACCTATCAAGAATGTGAAATATACCATTGAAAATACCCGTGTGGAGCAACGCACTGACTATGAAAAACTGATCATGGAAGTTACCACTGATGGTACCATTCATCCTGAAGAAGCAGTTAAACAAGCCAGCCGCATTTTGATCCAGCACCTGATGATCATTACGGATGAAAACATCACATTTGATAATAAGGAAGAAAAGAAAGAAGACCTGGTGGATGAACAAACTTTGCAATTGCGTAAAGTATTAAAGACTCCATTAGAAGATCTGGACCTGAGCGTAAGAGCATTCAACTGCCTGAAAGCTGCCAAGATCAATTCTTTGAGCGAACTGGTTCAATACGAACAGGAAGACCTGATGAAATTCCGCAACTTCGGACAAAAATCATTATCTGAAATTGAGCAGGTATTGAATGAAAGAGGTTTGCATTTTGGAATGGACCTGGCTAAACTGGGTGTTGATGCGGAAGATTTCTAATTAAACCATGAGCGAATATTAAAAGGATAAAACTTTTAATCTTCAATCACCATAAACGTAGGCTGCAACTCCTTGACACGGTGCAGCCGAATATTTAATCACTTAACCAGGCAACTATAATTGCCGGTTTCAAATTTCAATCGTCATGCGTCACGGAGATAAAGTAAATAACCTCGGAAGAAAAAAAGCACACAGGGATGCGTTGCTGATGAATCTTTCAAATCAATTGATCGAATATAAAAGAATTGTAACGACTGTTGCAAAAGCAAAAGCGTTAAGAATATATGTTGAGCCCCTGATCACCAAGAGCAAAGAAAATACAACGCACCAGCGCCGTGTTGTTTTCAGTCATCTCCAAAGTAAAGAGGCAATCAAAGAATTGTTCGATGTAATCAGTCCAAAGATCGCCGGTCGTCCTGGTGGTTATACCCGCATCATTAAGTTAGGTGCAAGAACAGGTGATAATGCAGAAATGGCTATGATCGAGTTGGTTGATTACAACGAGATCTATGGTAAAGGAAAAGGAGAGACTAAAGAACCAGCCAAGCGTACACGCCGTGCCGGTAGCCGTAAAAAAGCTGGTGATGAAGCAACTGCTGCTGCTCCTGCTGCAAAAGCAAAAACAACTAAAGAAGCGGACGATCTTACTATTATTGAAGGTATTGGTCCTAAAGTAGCAGAAGTTTTAATTGCTGCAGGCGTTGATACTTTTGCAAAGCTTACAAAGAAATCTCCTGATGAACTGAAAGAATTGCTTGCTGATGCAGAAGGTACTTTCAATGCACAGGATCCAACTACATGGCCAGAGCAGGCTACATTAGCCGCCGAAGGAAAATGGGATGAATTAACTATTTTAAAAGATATGTTACAAGGTGGCCGTGATGTTAAATAAATAATTTGACTATAAATGAAAATCCCGCAAGCTTGCGGGATTTTTTATGCCCGGACATGAACTTCCTTTAAAATTTTGGTTTGTAATTACTCATTAGCAGGTATTGCAAACCTTCTTTTTTTCTTCTATTTTTAGCCGGTAATCAGTCACCTTTTTAAAACCACAAACCACCTTTATGCAAAAGCGACTACTGCTGCTGGTTAGCATGCTAACCCTTACAATATGTGCCATGGCACAATTATCAATCAGTACAAGTCTCCGGCAGGATGCTGTCTGGGATGAACTGAAAGAAGATTGGGAAGTTTATTCAATGGATTCTACCGGCACTTTTTTTGAGTTCAACAAAGAACTAACCATGTTTAAACATACAACGGCAACGATTACTTCCAATTACAAAATAACGAGTTACGATTATGATGAAGATGAAGCGAAATATACCATGCAGGTAGTCAGTGATGTGGGCAATGAATATGAAGTAGTAATAGATGCAGAAAATAATTACATCGGCTTTTTTTATGAGCGGGAAGATGAATATATTTTGGTTCATCACACCATCAAAAATTCCTGGTTTAAGGAATAAATAAAATTAAAATAGCCTCCTTACGAGGCTATTTTTTTACAATATTATTCAGGGGCTTTCAGCATTCGTACTTTGTGCTGCAGGTTTCCGGGCTGTTCGCTTGTAGTCCTCGCTGCGCTCCGGGCTACCGCTTCCATCCCGCAGCCATTCAGCTTTTCCGCTTTATTCACCTATATGATTCTTGCAACAAACAATAACGGAAGATTTTTAGAAATCATATTACCGGTCAGCCACTAAAGCTGCAGCGCCAAATACACCCGCACTGTCACCCAGGCTCGGTTTTAATATGGGCACATCAACGCTGTTATTGAAAATGAATTCTTTTAATGATTTTATTCCATCCGTATAAATGGCATCAATATTTCCTACGCCACCACCGATAACAATTACGTCGGGATCTAACAAATTGGTTACAACAGAAACAGCTTTACCAAAGAACCTGCATAGGCGCTGAATGGTTTGTTTGGCCGCTTCATCGTTTTGTTGATGATACCTGTTCATGATTTCCTTTAATGAGATATTGTTGCCCGTTATACCTGCATAAAAACGTTGTAATGATGGACCGGAAATGATTGTTTCCACGCAACCGGTTTTACCACAATAACAGGCACCACCTGAATCATCTAAATAGTTATGGCCCCATTCTCCTGCAATGCCATGGCAACCATTCCATACTTTTCCTTCGAAAACAATTCCTCCTCCAACACCAGATCCCATGATGATGCCGAAGACTACTTTAGCGCCTGGAAATTTTTCTTTTACAATTCCCCAATGCGTTTCTGCTAAAGCAAAACAATTTGCATCATTGGCCAGTACAACAGGAATTTTCAAAGCATCTTCAAGATCCTTTTTCAGTGGTCTTCCGTTTAGTGCTGTGCTGTTGCAATTTTTCATGGTTTGTAAACCGGGATCTAAAACACCCGGCGTACCAAAGCCAATGCTCCGGGGTTGCAAACCGGATTCTTCTTTCATGTTGGCCACCAGCTTTTCAATTTGCGAAATAATATGTTCATATCCTTTCGATGCCTCCGTGTCGATCCTTGTGCGGATGATTGGTGCAGGATCATTGAGCGATGGTAGTATGGCTCCTTCTATTTTAGTGCCACCCAGGTCAATACCCCATAATGGTTGATTCATATAAGTAAATTATTTTAAGAAAATATGGTTATAACGGTGATCTGTAAATGCAATTTATCTCATCATCAATTTTTTCTCCAGTTCTTCCAGTGAAACCCCTTTTGTTTCAGGAACCTTTGTCAGCACCCAAACAAGTTGTAAAGCCATCATGAATGCAAAAAAGGCAAAAATGGGCCAGGGGTTATCTTTAAAAATTCCATCTTTTGAATCTAAAAAAACAGGGGTGATCAATGTGATGATTGCGGCGAAAATCCAATGTACACTGGCGCCGAATGATTGACCCGTTGCCCGTACTTTATTCGGGAATATTTCTGAAATAAATACCCAGATCACTGCACCTTGCCCAATAGCATGCGATGCGATGAACAACAATAAGAATATCATTAAAAAGCCTGGACCAGCCTGCGAATAAAATGCCCATGCAACCATAGACAAACTTATGATGTATCCCAATGATCCAATCAGTAATAATTTTTTTCTGCCTGCCCGGTCAATCAGGTAGAGACCCACAAAAGTGAACAACAGGTTTGTGCCTCCAATGGCAATGGAATTAAATAAAGAATCTTTGGCTGCCAGCCCGGCTCTTTCCAAAATTTCTGGTGCATAATATAAAATGAAATTAATGCCGGACACCTGGTTGAAAAAAGCCACAAAGAATGCTAGAAAAAGTATTACCCGGTATTTTGAACTAAATAAATGCGTGGGTTTTCCAGCTGGTTCTTCAAATTGATTTGCTGCAATAATGGTGCTCACTTCTGCATCTACATCAGTCACGCCAATACTGGATAATATTTCTTTTGCTTTAATTAGATCATTCTTTTTAGTTATCAGCCAACGCGGACTTTCAGATATACCCAAAACCATCAGCGTGTAAATAATAGCAGGCAGTGCTTCAACGCCCAACATCCAGCGCCAGTCATTTTCGCCACCAAAGCCTTCTAAGAAATAGTTGGATAGAAAAGCAACCAGGATACCAAAAACGATATTGAACTGGTACATAGCCCCCAATCTTCCCCTTGTGGCAGGCGTTGAAATTTCAGAAATATAAGTAGGTGCGGCTACGGATGAAACACCAATACCTACACCGCCTACAAACCGGAAGAAGGAAAATGTATATGGATCAGTGGCGATAGCAGAACCGATTGCCGACACGGCAAAGAAAATTCCAACCCAAAGCAATACTTTCTTTCTTCCTAATTTCTGTGTTGGTATGCCGCCAAACATAGCACCTAAAACCGTACCCCACAAAGCAATTGACATGATAAAAAATCCATGAAAAAGGGGAGATGTTTTCCAGAGTTCTTTGATCGGCAGGTTAGCGCCTGAAATAACCACGGTATCAAAACCAAATATAAACCCGGCAAGCGCCGCAACAATGGAATAGCGAACAAGATTATTCTTCTTCATAAGCAGCAATAGTTGTTTGAGTAAGTTAAGAAAAACTATTGCAATAAAGTACAGTATGGTTTATTATGGATCATTTACCGTCTGTTCATTTTAGCAATTCATGCTTCAAAGCAGTATAATCCGCATGTATTTTGATACTGCTTTTCTCTTTTTTATAAAGGGATTGAACTTGCGCAGGTAATGGTAATGGATAACCTAAGATCTTTTCCATTGTGTTATCGAACTTAACCGGATGCGCCGTTTCCAGGAAGATTCCTTTTTCACCGGTATGTACGGATAAATATTTTTCCAATGCGGCAAAACCTACAGCTCCATGTGGATCTAACAGGTATGCATACTCTTTTTGTATTTTTTTAATCGTGTTTATTGTTTCCGCATCACTAATACTGTAACTGCTCATGGCTTTTTGAATGCCTTCAAATTGCTGATCAAAGATTTCCAGTATGCGAACAAAGTTGCTGGGATCGCCAACATCCATCGCATTTGACAAAGTAGCCAATGCTTTTTGCGGTTGATAATTCCGGGTTTGCATAAATTCAGGAATTACTTTATTGATATTGCAGGCTGCAATAAAATGTTTAAATGGAAGACCTGATTTCATGGCTAATAAACCCGAACATATATTTCCAAAATTGCCACTGGGAACGCTTATAACAGGCGGCTGTTTTTTATCGGCCCACTGTTTCCATGCAAAAAAATAATAAAATTGTTGCGGTAACCACCTGGCAACATTGATTGAATTTGCGGAAGTGAGAAACATTTTACTTTGCAATTCATTATCCGCAAAAGCTTGTTTCACCATAGACTGGCAATCATCAAAATTGCCATCTACTTCGTAAGCATGTATGTTTCCGCCCCAGGTTGTCAACTGCAGCTCCTGCACATTACTTACTTTTCCTGATGGATATAAAATAATTACCCGGACACCTTCCACACCGGTAAAACCCGCTGCTACGGCTCCGCCGGTATCACCGGAAGTAGCTACCAAAACGGTAATTTCTTTATCAATGGTTTTGGCAAAATGACCCAAACAGCGACTCATGAAACCTGCGCCAACATCTTTGAAAGCAAGGGTAGGCCCATGAAATAATTCCAGCGAAAAAATGTTTTCATTGACCTGTTTTAAGGGAAAGTCAAAAGCTATTGTTTGTGCTACAATATCCATTAAATCTTTTCGCGGAATGCTATCCGCAACATAAGGTTGAATTACTTCAAATGCGATTTCTTCTTTTGATAAAGACTCAATCTTATCTAAAAAAGCAACAGGTAATGCTGGTATTACCGATGGGAAATACAATCCCTTATCAGGAGCCTGGCCCGATATAGTTGCATCTCTAAAATCAACTAATGGTGCATTCCGGTTGGTGCTGAAAAATTTCATGCAAAAAAATTAGATTGGATTAACTGAATCATTTTCAATTCTGACACCCTGTGAACTGATGGTAGTAACATATACATTATAGTCTATGCCTAACCGTTGATAAATCTCTTTCATATTAGTTTGAACATCCATGGCAGTTTGTTTATTTGCACTCAGCATAAAGATGCTTGGCCCTGAGCCCGCAATACCACCGCCTAAAGCGCCGGCTTGTACGCAACTGGTTTTTATTTCTTTAAACGCGGGAATTAAAATACTCCTGACCGGTTCTATGATGATGTCCGTAAGAGAACGACTGATCAGCGCATGATCATTTTTTAAAAAACCGGTAACGAGCCCCGCTATGTTACCCCATTGGATAATGGCATCTTTTAACAGTACATTCTTTCTTAAGATCTGCCTTGCATCTGATGTTTTAATTTCGATCTGGGGATGTATTACCGTTACAAAAAGTTCGGGTACGGTTAAAGGAATAATATCCGTCGGTTCCAGAGACCTGATTAAAGTTATACCACCATAAATGCAGGGAGCTACGTTATCTGCATGCCTTACACCCGAAGCTAGTTCCTCTCCCGCCATCGCAAATTTGACCAATTGTTCCTTTGAAAAATATTGATCCAGCAAAATGTTTGCAGCCACAACAGCACCAGCAGCGCTGGCGGCACTGGAACCTAACCCGCTTCCGGGTTTTATTTGTTTGTGTGAAATCAAATTAAATCCTGCGGTATGCGGGTATTCATTCAACATGGCCTGCAAAGCAACACCAGCTACATTTTGCATAGGATCTGATGGTAAATCAAAATCATCCTTGTTCGTGATCTGTATACCCGGGCTACCGGTTATGGATACTTGTAAAATATCTCTTGGTTCTTCGAGTGCCATCCCCAAAATATCAAATCCGCAAACCAGGTTGGCAATGGTGGCTGGTGCAGATACCGTTACAGATGAAATTTTATTTTTTGGAATCATGAAGTTTTAAAATTGATCAGGCACTTGCCCGGATGATATCGGCAAAAACGCCTGCTGCAGTAACATCGGCACCTGCACCAGCACCTTTAATCACCAACGGTTGTTCAGTATAACGGTTTGTATAAAATAATACCACGTTGTCTTTACCGTACAAATGATAAAAATCGTGTGCAGGTGGAATTTTTTTCAACCCGACGGATGCTTTTCCATTTTGAAACTGGGCCACAAATTTTAATTTGGCCCCTTCATTTTCCGCATCATTAAATAATTGCTTAAAATGATCTTCATGTAATTCCATTTGCTGGTAAAAAGAAGGAATATCTCCCTGCATGCAGGCGGCTGGCATAAAAGAATGATTGTCCACTTCTTCCAAATCCATTTTGTATCCCGCCTCACGAGCCAGGATCATTATTTTTCGCATAACATCCGTCCCACCAAGGTCAAGCCGTGGGTCAGGTTCAGTATATCCTTCATCCTGCGCTTGCTTTACAATATCGGCAAACTTCACTTTACCATCGTAATGATTAAACACATAGTTCAACGTGCCACTCAGGACCGCTTCAATTCTATTTACCTGGTCACCGCTACGGAGCAAATTATTGAGCGTGTCAATAACCGGTAAACCGGCCCCAACATTTGTTTCAAATAGAAAAGATGCGTTATAATCTGTGGCTGTTTCTTTCAGTTGTATATAATTTTCAAACTTAGAAGAACAGGCAATTTTATTACAGGCTACAACGGAAATACTTTTTTGCAATAATGCCTGGTAGGTTGATGCCACAAGCGGGCTGGCGGTTACATCAGCAAAAATTGAATTGCGAAGATTTCTGGCAATGATCTCGTTTAAAAAAGTTTCCAGGTTCATTTCTGTTCCGTCATTGAGCTTTTCCTTCCAGGCTTCCAGGTCGATCCCATTTTCATCAAAATGCATGCGGCGACTGTTCGCGATGCCGATAACGTTTACCTGCAACCGAAGATGCTTTCGCAGATAATCCTGTTGATCTTTTAATTGGTTTATTAATTTTTGTCCCACATTTCCCAGGCCAACAAGGAATAGGTTAACCTGTTTGTAAGTTGTTTCAAAGAATTGTTCATGCAGGGTATTGATCGCTTTTTTTACATCTGCGGAAGAAATTACCGCTGAAATATTTCGCTCAGAAGCGCCTTGTGCAATGGCTCTTACATTCACACCATTTCTTCCTAATGCCCCAAACATTTTACCGCTGATACCCGGGTGACTTTTCATATTATCACCTACCAGTGCAATGATAGACAGACCTTCTTCAACAATCAAAGGTTCAATGATATTTAAATCAATTTCCCTGTCAAAAGTTTTATCGATTGTAGCTTTAGCTTTAGCTGCCAGGCTTTGTTCAATACCAGCACAAATGGAATGTTCCGAAGATCCCTGCGTAATGAGGATTACATTGATCTGTTCATTGGCAAGCGATTCAAAAAAGCGTTTCGAGAATCCGGGAATTCCAACCATGCCACTGCCTTCCAAACTGACCAGGGCTATATTATTTATCGAGGAAATACCCCTGATAATACTGCCATTGGAGGTTGAAATTTCTTCAACCCTTGTTCCATTCGCACCTGCATCAAAAGTATTTTTTATTAATAATGGGATGTTTAAATTCCTGACCGGGTGAATGGTAGGTGGATATAAAACTTTTGCACCAAAATGACTGAGCTCCATAGCTTCAGCATAGGAAATGGATGGAATTTGTTTGGCATGTGGTACCAATCGCGGATCAGCTGTCATGATACCATTTACATCGGTCCAGATCTCCAGCACTTCAGCATGTAATGCCGCTGCTAAGATGGAAGCTGTATAATCGGAACCGCCCCGGCCAAGCGTAGTCGTAATTCCTTTTTCATCCCTTGCAATAAAGCCGGGAACCACAAAAATACCAGCATCTGTGGAGGAAAAATAAATTTCAATCACCTGCTGGCTTGTTTTCATTTTAACCTGTGCATGACCGTAAGCTGAATCAGTTTGGATTAGTTCTCTTGCATCTTTCCATACATTGTTAATCCCTGATGCAAGTAAGGCCGCTGATAAAATTCTGGATGATAACAATTCTCCATAACTCAATATTCGATCCAGTATGCGTTTAGAAAGCTCTCCTAACTGGTAAACGCCATTTAAAGTATCTTCCAGGTCATTAAAATATTTTTTAACCATGCTTAATGCACCGCTTTGACCGGCGGGTGGTAATAATTGCTGTACTGCCTGCAGGTGTCTTTCTTCCAGTTCTTGCAAAAGAAATTTATAATTTTCATCACCCGATTCGGCTTTGGTGCCAATATTTATTAGCTGGTCTGTAGTGCCACCCAGCGCTGAGACAACAACAACGATCTTATTTTTTTTACCAGACTCCCGGACGATATCAATGACTTTTTTTATAGCTTCTGCTTGTCCAACCGAGGACCCGCCGAATTTTAAAACACGCATATTTTTAAAATTGAAATAAAAGAATGAAATAGTGATGAAACCTATTCAGGTTTAGCGGCATAATGCCCATGGATGATATGGTAAATGACAACCCTTAGCGGGTTGTAATAGTTGTAGATGTGGTAATAATAATGGAGGTAGCATTAGCTGTAAAAGCTGGCTTCCATGAAAGAAAATTATATTTAGTTTGTGCTACCACTGCGGAATGAAGTTAATTTAAAATTTATTAAAATCATTGTTTCATAATGATTTTTAAAAAAAAACTTATTTTCATTGAGCTTGCTGCTTTTTAAAACATCAACTATTCATAAAATTTATTCAAATGGATCATCGCCTTCAGCGTGGGTTGCAGCAATTTAATAATCATGTAGGAATCAAATTCCAGCTGTATAACAGCCTGTTTACTTCTTTACCCTTTCATCGTATTGAAAGAACAGGCATCATGCTTTCACTGTTATTAAATAATTGCGAGGATGGTTATAAAAAAGGTTTAAGCCCTGTACAAATACTCGAAGATTTTTTTGAAAGGCATACGCCTTATACCAAAGAAGAAGAACGGATGGATATGCTTTTCCGTTTTGTACAATATGCGGAAAGGCAGGTGGTTTTATTTGATGCGCTGGAGGATGCGGCCTTTAAAGAAATTTATGACCTGGATGGAGCAGGCACACTTAAAAACCTGGAAGCGGAAGTTATTAAACAGCGCAAAGAGGATGAATTTGAAAAAAAACTGGAAGAATACTCAGTCAGGCTGGTGTTAACTGCGCACCCAACACAGTTTTACCCGGGTACTGTATTAGGAATCATTAATGATCTGTCCAAAGCATTGGCTGATAATAATGCCAGCCTGATAAACATGTACCTGCAGCAGTTGGGAAAAACGCCTTTTTTCAAAAAAATCAAACCAACACCCTATGATGAAGCAATCAGCCTGATCTGGTTTTTGGAAAATGTATTTTATGCAGCCTGCGGTAAAATAGTCACATCTCTCCAGGATCACTTTTATGATGCGTTAAGAAAAAATAACCCGCTGATTGAAATGGGTTTCTGGCCCGGTGGCGACAGGGATGGCAACCCAGAGGTGAATACGGAAATAACAATGAAGGTTGCAGCAGCTTTAAGGGGTTCCATTATCAAGTGTTATTATTTAGATATTCGCAAAATCAGGCGCAGGCTTACTTTTGAAGGATTGGAAACGATTTTGTCCCAGTTAGAGAAAGAACTTTATGATAATATTTTTATCCCCGGCAAAAGAACTGATCTGAGCAAAGAACATATTATTCGGGAGTTAGAAAAAGTGAAAGAAATAATTATTTACCAGCACAATGGTTTATTTCTTCCTTTGATTGAAAACCTGTTGAACAAGGTATATGTTTTCGGTTTGCATTTTGCTTCATTAGACCTGAGACAGGACAGCAAGGAGCATACGAAAGTGCTGGAAGCAATCGCCAATTCAAAACAAATTTATTCCGGAGATTATGAAAGTTTAGCCGAATCAGAAAAAATAAATCAACTGTTATCCTTAAGCGATAATATAGATCCGCAGCTATTTGATGATGAGCTCGTAAAAGATACCATTCAATCCATAAAAGCTGTCAAAGAAATTCAGTCTTATAATGGGGAAGAAGGATGCAACCGGTATGTCATCAGCCGTTGTAACAGTGCGTTGAATGTTATAGAAGTATTTGGTCTTTTCCTGTTATGTGGGTGGAAGAAGGAAGAGTTGAATATGGATATCGTTCCATTATTTGAAACAATCGATGACCTGGCCAATGCGCCGGGTATTATGCAGGCTCTCTATCAAAATCCTGTTTACCGCAAGCACCTGGAAAGAAGGGGTGATAAACAAACGATCATGCTGGGATTTTCGGATGGTACAAAGGATGGTGGATACCTGATGGCCAATTGGAGTATTTATAAAGCAAAAAAAGCGCTGACAAAAATTTCAGAAGAGAATGGGATAGATGTCGTTTTCTTTGATGGCCGGGGTGGTCCTCCTGCAAGAGGTGGTGGTAAAACCCATCGCTTTTATGCTTCTATGGGAAAAGAAATTGCAAATAAAGAGATACAATTAACCATACAGGGACAAACAGTAAGTTCCAATTTCGGGACCATTGAATCTGCCCAATATAATATTGAGCAGTTGCTGAATGCCGGAATTTCAAATGGATTATTGGTAAAGCAGGAGCGAACGCTGGAAGAAGATGAAGAAACGTTACTGCAGCAATTGGCCGACCTGAGTTTTGCAACTTATAACTCTTTAAAAAATCATCCTGATTTTCTCGTTTACCTTTCTCATGTAAGCCCATTGCGTTTTTATGGTGCAACAAACATTGGGAGCAGGCCAACCAAGCGGAGTACAGGCAAATTATCATTAAACGATTTGCGTGCTATTCCCTTTGTAGGTGCCTGGAGCCAGTTAAAACAAAATGTTACCGGTTATTTTGGAGTAGGTTCTGCTTTACAACAGTTGGACAAACAGGGAAGGATAGCCGAAGTTAAAAAGATGTACAAACATTCTCTTTTCTTCAAAGCTTTACTGGATAATTGCGAGATGTCTATGCAGAAATGTTATTTCCCGCTAACCAGGCATTTATCCAAACATCCGCGTTTCAGTGAAATATATAATATCATCTATGAAGAGTTTGAATTGACTAAAAAGTATGTATTTATTCTTTCTGGTAAAAATGAACTGATGGCAGATCACCCAGTTGAACAATTGTCCATTCAAATGCGGGAAAGGATTGTATTACCTCTTACGACTATACAACAATATGCCATTACAAAAGCAGGAGAAATGGAAGAACAGATGGTCGATGTTCCGTTAAAAGCTACCTATGAAAAACTGGCTATGCGCTGTTCATTCGGAATTATCAATGCGGGAAGAAATTCAGCGTAAAAAAATCCCTCCATGGAAATGGAGGGAAACTAACGATTGCCATTGTATTGAAAAAATTAGAATGAGTAAATAGCTGCGACTAAAAAATTTCCTGCAGAAAGCGAACCGGCTCCATCCGCATTGGTAAATATTTTTTCACTTGCTTTATCTACACGTATTTCCGGGATCAGGATGAAGTTCCCTTTTTTGAAATTGGCTGATAAGGTTGTTGAAAAAACATTCCCACCATTGCCAAATCCGCTGAAAGTTTTGAAATGATTTTTATCATCAAAATATTCACCTCTTAGTGTTAGTCCAAACCATGATTTGGGATCATAATTGAGGTATAGTGCAGAACCAAAAAGCGATTTGCCCTCCATGTTTTTAGCTCCATCCCATGAATGCATATTAATGATGGTTCCATTATAACCTATGCTGAACTGATCACTAAATTTACTTGTGACCACCACATCAATTTGCTCTGATTTAGAACTGTCGGGTGATTTTCCACCAACATAATTGATATAGATATTTACATTATCGCTGGCTGCATAGCTGTATTGGGCCAGGAAGAACTTTTTATTTATGCTGCCCTCAGGCACAAGCCTGTAATCCGTTGGATTGGCAATTCCTACCATGAAACCATGTTTGCCTTTGGAGATCTCTGTTTTCAAACCTGTATGTGAAAAAGGTCCGTTGGTAAACATGTACGACATGCTGTAATTCCTGTTCAACTGCGGATCTAATAATTCATAACCCACATGTGTAGCCCAGGATCCTGCGGTGAATTTAATCCATTCCGCAGGTGCATAACTGATATATAATTGCTTGATAGCACTTGTTATGCCATCATCAGTATAAGTAAATTCACGAGCACGATCTCCGAAGCCAAGGTCTGCAACCACGTTAACTTTTTCAGATGCGTGTTCAAATTTTACACTGGCCATTCCTAAGGCAAAATTGTTATGTGTGTTTGTGAAACTGGTCAGGTTGTTGTATTTCGTTTTTCCAAAATCGTAGCGATAGTATGCATCAGCTGAACCTGAAATGGTTAAAGCTTTTTTCTTCTCGTCTTCCGGTTCTGTTTTTGTTTCAGTTAAAGTTGTTTGGTTGTTTGTAACTGCTATGTCCTGGGCAGTAGTTGTTAAAAACGCGGCCATGCAGATGCAGGCAACAAATATTTTGCTTAACATTGTATTACTTTTTTAAGTGTTAATAAGAAGGTACAGCGATGAACTTCCCCAAGTACATCATTATGCTGTGCCTTTTTTTTGGATAGATCTGTAGTCTTAAATGGTTACATCTTCTTCTTTCATTACGCCGTTATTATGAACCAGCAATGTGCCCTGCATATATTTTTCATTATGCTGTGTGGCATCCAGGCCCAGTTCTTCATCTTCCATACTAACCCGCATAGGTGAAACGAAGTTGATAAATTTGAAAATGGCATAAGAAACAACCAAACTGTAACCAACCACTATACCAATGGCTTTGATTTGAGTAAGCAGGAAACCGGCATTACCATAAAACCAACCATTTGTTCCCGCACCATTGATAGCAGTAGATGCAAATACACCGGTCAATAACATACCTACAATGCCTCCAACTCCATGGCAGGGAAATACATCGAGAGTATCATCCAGTTTGGATTTTTGTTTATAGTAAACCGCCAGGTTTGAAACAATAGCGGCGAATACACCGATAAATATGCTTTGCGGAATGGCTACAAATCCGGCGCCTGGTGTAATGGCGACCAGGCCGACGATGGCACCAATGCAAAATCCAAGAACACTTGGTTTTTTACCCCGCAACGCATCAAAAAACATCCAGGATAAGCCGGCTGCTGCTGCTGCTGTATTGGTGGTTGCAAAAGCTGAAACTGCTAATGCATTTGCGCCCAATGCTGATCCAGCATTAAAGCCAAACCAACCAAACCAAAGCAAACCGGTCCCGATGAGTACATACGGGATATTAGCCGGTGGAATTTCTTTTTGTTCCATGTGTGATTGCCTGCGTTTTAAAACGATGGCACCCATCAGGGCTGCACAGCCTGCAGAGATATGCACCACGGTTCCACCTGCAAAGTCAAGTACACCCATTTTAAATAAAAATCCATCGGGATGCCAGGTCCAATGAGCAATTGGCGCATAGACCAATAAACTAAACAGGGCAATGAAAAGAATGTAGGAAACAAATTTGATCCTTTCTGCTACTGCGCCGACAACCAGCCCGGGCGTAATGATCGCGAACATTAGTTGGAAAATAGCAAATAGGGCCAACGGAATTGTGGGAGCGCCTCCCCATGGTGCACCCGAACTCACCCCTTTAAAAAATAAAAAGGTGCCGGGGTTCCCGATAAAACCTCCCATTGATTCACCGAAGGAAAGACTAAAGCCAACCGTGATCCAGAGAATACTCACAACACCCGCTGCTACAACACTTTTGATCATTGTTGAGATCACATTTTTGCGATGTACCATACCACCATAGAAAAAAGCCAGACCGGGCGTCATTAAGAATACCAATGCCGTGGCAACAATCATCCAGGAAATGTCCGCTGAACTGTAAGTACCGGCATCATCAAATAAAGGAAGGGTAGGAGCAAAGATGGCAAGAATCGCAATCGAGGCCAGGATAAAAAAGGGGGCCACTTGTTTTAATGTGATTTTCTGCATAAATCTAAATTTTGGTGAAACATTAATAAAATAAATATGTTACTTTATAATTGTAAATTACTCAATAAATCAACATGAAGATTAAAAATTATACACATATTCAAAATA
>CAMPGG010000023.1 GCA_946885335.1 uncultured Chitinophagaceae bacterium | reverse complement strand
AATACTTCCAGGAAAGGTCCATTCTTTGTTTTTTCTTCAATGATGCTGTCTATGGCTGCTTCACCAACTCCTTTCAATCCACCCAAACCAAAACGGATCTCACCTTTTTTATTTACGGCAAATCCTTTCAATGATTCATTGATATCCGGGCCAAGCACTTTTAATCCCATTCGCTTACATTCCTCCATAAAGAATGTGATCTTCTCAATATTACCGGCGTTATTTAAAACGGCGGCCATGTATTCGCTGGGGTAGTGTGCTTTTAAATAGGCTGTTTGGTAAGCCACAAATGCATAACAGGTAGAGTGCGATTTATTAAATGCATATTGTGCAAATGACTCCCAATCACTCCAAACTTTTTCCAGTTTATTTGCAGGATGGCCATTTGATTTGGCTCCTTCCATAAACTGCGATTTCATTTTGTCCAGTACACTTTTATTCTTTTTACCCATGGCTTTGCGCAGCACATCCGCATCACCTTTGCTAAAATTTCCGATCTTTTGCGCAAGCAACATTACCTGTTCCTGGTAAACGGTAATGCCATAGGTTTCCTGTAAAATTTCAGCCATCTCCGGCAGATCATACTGCACTTCCTCACGGCCATGCTTACGTGCACAATAGTTGGGGATGTATGCCATGGGTCCGGGGCGATACAATGCGTTCATCGCAATAAGGTCGTCAAATTTATCGGGCTTTAATTCCCGGAGATGCTTTTGCATGCCTGCACTTTCAAACTGGAAAGTTGCATTGGTATCGCCATGCTGGTATAACTGGAAAGTCTTTTCATCATCCAGAGGAATATTATCGATTTCAATTTCTACTCCATGATTCATCTTTATCAATGCCAGCGCATTTTTGATGATGGTCAGTGTTTTTAATCCCAAAAAATCCATTTTGATTACACCGGCATCTTCAATAATGCTTCCTTCAATTTGTGTAACCCAGAGATCAGAATCTTTGGCAATACAAACGGGTATCAGTTCCGTCAGGTCTTTAGGTGCAATGATAATTCCAGCAGCATGTAATCCAGTGCTGCGAACAGATCCTTCGAGCCTTTCAGCTTCATGAAGGATCTTTCCATGCATACTTGTTTCATCATCATAAATGGCACGAAGCTTTTTTACATTATCCAGGTCTTCTGCACCCAATCCTTCTTTATCAGATAAACTTTTATCTCCGGTGAGGGGTGCCTTTAAAACTCTTTTCAGTGTTACTCCCGGGCGGTCAGGAATTAATTTGGCCAGCATGTTTGACTCCTGCAATGGGAGATCCATTACACGGGCAACATCTTTAATACTCATTTTAGCGGCCATGGTACCATAGGTAACAATTTGTGCTACCTGGTTTTTGCCATATTTTTCAACAACATAATCAATTACTTTTTGTCTTCCTTCATCATCAAAATCCGTATCAATATCCGGCATTGATTTACGATCGGGATTCAGGAAACGTTCAAAAAGCAAATTGTATTTCATGGGATCAATGTTGGTGATCTTGATACAATATGCTACTACACTGCCTGCTGCAGATCCACGTCCCGGTCCCACAAATACACCGAGGTCGCGGCCAGCTTTTATAAAATCACTAACGATTAAAAAGTATCCCGCAAAACCCATTGTTTTAATCGTAAACAATTCAAAGTCGATGCGTTCCTGTATCTCCGGAGTTATTTCACTGTATCTTTCTTTGGCCCCTATCCAGGTTAAATGTTTCAGGTATTCCCATTGGTTATTTGATTCGGGACTGATCACATTCTTACCAATTGTTTCTGCAATGGTATGGACCTGGAATTCTTTTGGCGTGGGGAAGGCTGGTAAAAGGATCTCCTTTTTTAGATCCAGTAATTCCACTTTACTTACTACTTCGTTGGTATTATCAATAGCATCGGGAAGATCCTGAAAGATCTTTGTCATTTCAGCCGTGCTCTTAAAATAAAATTGATCATTGGCAAATCCAAAACGTTTTCCTTTTTCATTGATGTCATCATCAGAAAATTCCCGGTTAGCCTCGGTGGATAGTTTTTCCCCGGTATTTATGCAGAGTAAAATATCATGCGCATTAAAATCGCTTTGATCAACATAATGAGAATCATTACTGGCTATGATCTTTACATTGTATTTGCGGGCAAATTTTACCAAAACTTCGTTGACCTTGTCCTGGTCCTTGATGCCATGCCGTTGCAGTTCAACATAATAATCTTCACCAAAAATATCCAGCCACCATTTGAATTCGGTTTCTGCTTCTGCTTCCGATTTTTTTAAAATAGCCTGTGGAACCATGGCGCCCAGGCAACAGGTTGTTGCAATTAATCCTTCATGATATTGAAGGATCAATTCTTTATCTATGCGGGGATACTTACTGTATAATCCTTCCAAATAACCCAATGATGTAAGCTTGGTAAGATTTCTATAACCAATATTATTTTTTGCCAGCAGTATCTGGTGAAAGCGTGGGTCGCGGTCACCTTTGGTAAAATTCTTTCTATGGCGGTCGGTTGTTAAATAAAATTCACAACCAACTACGGGTTTTACCTTAGCGTTACCGTTTGCATCCTTATGCTTATGCGCTTCTGCCACAAAAGAAAATACACCGAACATATTTCCATGATCCGAGATGGCCAGGGCTGGCATATTATCCTCCATCGCCTTCTCATAAAGGCTTTTGATGGGGGCGGCACCATCTAATAGGGAATATTGCGTATGTACGTGTAAGTGAGAAAATTTCATATTTTAAGGGTATCTAACCAATTGAATCAATGTGGATAAGCAAATAAACAACAAAGGCAATTTGCAAAACCAAATTTCGTTCATTTTATATCCACAACCTATAAACCATTCGTTAACTTTGAACCGCTTGAATCAACCTTATAAATACCGCGTTATGACCAGAATTAACCTTCTTGCTATAACATTCTTGTTTGTAATGGCCAGTTGCAGCAGTGTAAAACCGCTTAACCTGTCAAAAGAAGAAAACGGAACCGCATCGCGGTCTGCCAAAAAAAACCAGGTTAAGTTTATAGAAGATATTTCCCTGACGCCTGAATCTTCAGTTACCGAAGTAAAATCTGAAAAAAAGTTTACGGTTACCCGTACCACCAAAAAAGGTTCCGGTCCTTCAGCTGCCAGTTATGGTGCCGCACCTGACATTGAAAGCGCATCAGCAATCCAGTTAAAATATTCTTTGTTGTTAAATACGGAAGTAGAGTCGGTACGAAGCACAAAACTGTACGAATACATTGACACCTGGTACGGTACGCCTTATTGTTATGGCGGAAGCACAAAGAGATGCATTGATTGTTCCGCCTTTGTTCAATCTTTTTTTACCTCTATGTATGGTATGCTTTTACCGCGTACTGCAAGGGAACAATATAAAGAAGCAAAAAAAATATCCCGCACAGAACTAACAGAAGGTGATCTTTTATTCTTTAATACTACCGGCGGTGTTTCGCATGTAGGCGTATATCTGCAGAATAATAAATTCGTTCATGCATCTTCATCGGGAGGTGTAATGATCAGCGATATGTTTGAACCATATTGGGTTAAACGTTTGATCTCTGTTGGACGTATCGATAAAAATACAGACACCAATCCCTGATTTTTTTTAAGTAATTTTTGCTGCAAAAACGATTTCCTTATCGTTTAAATATTTTATTGCTGAATGTGGTAACTACCGGCCTGATATCCGGAGAAATTTTCAGCCAGTAGGCTGTTGGCAGGTAAAGCAGTACAAACAAAGTGCTGCGTAAAAGAATTCCCCACCAGTTTTCCATAGACTTGAAGGCATAATATGCAATGGTGAATATGACTATTGCATGCACCAGCGCAATAATTGTATTGAATGTAAATGGTTGCATTCTGAATTTATTCCACAAAAAATAAATACGTATGCCGTTATAAATAATGTAAGATCCCAATCCTGACCAGGCTGCTCCAATGATACCAAACTCCCTGACCAAAACAATATTTAAAGGAACGGCAACAACCAGCAAAACCATTCCGCTGATGAAATCAAATTTCCAGTATGTAGATGTTCCGATGATCTGGCCATTAACACCGCTGCCCATATCTACAATATTTTTCAGGCCTAAAAAAAATACAACCCATTTACCTTCTTCATAAACAGGGTCCAGGTTTAATGATCTTACCAAATCATTATAATTTAACCAGATCAGGCTGAATGCAAACAATGAAATCAATAAAAGATTGATGCTTGACCGGGTATAAATTCTTTTGATGGTTGCAAAATCTTTATCCTTCCATGCACGACTGAGCACAGGAATGCTAATGGAGACCATACTGCGTTGCGGTACTTGTAAAACATTGGCCACATAGGTGCCAAAATCAAAGACCGCTGCATATCTCAAACCCCTGAAACTGGCTATGGCGGCAATATCTATACTTTGGGCAGTAATGTTTATTACGGATCCGCCATAAACAAACCCCATTAATGTAAATATTTTTTTCTTAAACTTTTTTGATACCCGGCTCACCTCTGTAACAATGTTTAATTTTTTCATCCGGATGATGTAAAAGAGTAATCCGAAAAAACTGATAGCATACAACAGCGAGAACAGCCTTATAAAAAGATCGAAATTTTTACCGGTTAAAATAAACACAATGATCAGCAGGGTAGTAGAAATTCGAAACCCGGCTTCTTTTAAAAAATTGGGAATAATAGTTTTTTGCAAACTCCATGCATAAGATTCCAGGATGGAGAAAAAAAGCAGGAAAAAAGTGAATGGGAATATCCAATAATAATACCGGACGATCATTGGTGAATTGGCGATAAACTTGCGCACCACCAATGGTTCAAAAATAATGGCGCCGGTAATAGTCAATATAAATCCGACTAATGCTGCACCTAATGAAAGGGTTAGCAGGTCATTTTTATTATCGGGCAGGTTATCTTTATAATAAGGGTAAAATTTATAAATGACCGCTGTTAAACCAAAGCCGGCAAACCCATAAAAAAACTGTCCTATTACAATGATGGCTCTCGTTAATCCATATTCTTCCGGAGTAAATATGCCTTGTTTAGTAAACAGGTAAGTATTTAAAGCACCAAATGCAAAACCCACATAGATCAACAAAGATGAAATAATGGTTTGCCTCCTGATGTTGCTCATGTAATAAAGATAGGGAAAGGTTTAGTGACTGTTAAGGGTGAACCTGTCGTTAATGTTTTTGTCTTAACTGGATATAAAAGTTTTGATCAACTTTAAATTTTTGTCCGTCATAATCTGCACCGGCATCCAACACCTGCCATGAGGAAGAGGGGCTCAGCCAGGTTTCTTTACCTGTATCAACTTTTATTTTCAAATTAAAATCTTTAACGGTATTGACCCAGCGATACCTGATTTTTTGTTTGTCTATTTTATATTCAAGTACAGGAATATCAGTGGTTCTTAAATACTGGTCAAAGATTTTGGAAAAATCAATCCCGGATTTTTCAATAATAAATTTTTCTATTTCCGAACTGCTTACAGTTTGGTGGTAGAATGTTTTATTCAGATCGCGGGTGATGCTTTTAAATTTATCATCATCATTGATCATCTGCCTGATCATATGTACCAGGTTAGATCCTTTGTAATACATATCGCCGCTGCCTTCCTGGTGAACGTTATATTCAGCAATAATTGGTTTATCATTATTAATTAACAGGCGGATTCCCTGTAAATATTCATTAGCGGCTTTTTTACCAAAAAGGCATTCTGTTAAAAGTGTTTCTGAATAACTGGTAAAACCTTCATGCACCCACATATCAGCAATATCACGGGTAGTAATATTATTTCCAAACCATTCATGCCCACTTTCGTGTACCAAAATAAAATCCCATTTTTTACCCCAGCCGCTTTCTGACAGATCGCGTCCGCGATAACCATTCATGTAACCATTGCCATAGGCAATAGCACTTTGGTGTTCCATACCCAGGTGAGGGGCTTCAACCAATTTAAAACCATCATCATAAAAAGGATATGGACCAAACCAATTTTCAAAACAATTCAACATGGGTTTTACCTGCTCAAATTGTTTTTCGGCTTTTGATTTATTGTAATCCAACACCCAATAATTTAGAGAAAGATTTTTACCGGTTTCTCCTGTATAATCATCTTCAATTTGTACATAACTGCCAATGTAAGGAACGATATTATAATTGTTGATTGGATTTTTAATTTCCCAGACCCAGGTGTTGCTTTGATCTGTATGCAATACTTTTTCTTTTAATCGTCCATTACCAACTCCCACCTGGTCCTTGTCTGCGCGGATTGATAAGGTGGCTCCCATATCGGGTTCATCGCTTTGGTGATCTTTACATGGATACCAGACACTGGCACCTAATCCCTGGCAGGCAACACTCATCCAGGGCCTGTTTTGCATGTCTTTTTCCCAGATCCATCCGCCATCCCAGGGAGGGTTATTGGCCTCTTTAGGTATGCCATGATAAGCGATCTTTATTTTATGTGTACTTCCTTTTTCAAATCCGGGTGTTTGGATAAAATGAAAATTTTTGGTGATGTCGGAAGTATACGCTGGATTTTTATTGATCATTTCACCATCAAACCAGATACTGTCAATCTTCATGGGATATTGCAAATCTATCTGCATAGGCAACCCTGATTCTTCCAGCACTTTAAAAGTGATGACCGTTTCACCGGTGATAGATTTTGTAGCAAAATCAGGATCAACGCTGATATCATAATGTACCACATCCCACCATGATCTTTCAGGTGTTATACTGCCACGTAAGGTATCCTGTTTACTAAATGTGTTCTGTTGGTGCATGGGTTGGCTGCAACCTGCATGGAAAAAACAAGTAAGCACCACCGTGAGAGTTATGTTAACGAAATTTTTCAAAAATTTTTATTGTAAATGTAATGGATGACAAACAAATCACTCCACTTCTGAATAAAACAATTTACAAAATAAAAATCCCCGGTAATTTGCCGGGGAAAAATGATAAGTAAGATTAATGTTTTAGTTTATCCTTGAATACCTTCCTGAATTTTTCCAGTTTAGGTCTTACGACCATAGCGCAATATGGATTGGTATTCTTATTCAATTCGTAATATTCCTGGTGATAATTTTCAGCAATGTAAAAAGTTGATGCGGGGGCAATTTCTGTTACGATAGGATCAGTGAATGCGCCGCTTTTATCTAATGCTTGTTTATAATCCTCAGCTTTTTGTTTTTGTTCTTCGTTGTGGTAAAAAATTACGCTGCGATATTGCGTTCCAACATCGGCACCCTGCCGGTTTAATGTAGTTGGGTCGTGTACTTGCCAGAATACTTCCAATAATTCATCATAACTTATTTTTTCCGGGTCATATGTTATTTCAATGCACTCGGCATGACCTGTTTCACCACCGGTAACCTCTTTATAAGTTGGATTTTCCGTGTGCCCGCCGCTATAACCGGATACGGCTTTTTCCACCCCATTCAGCTGATCAAAAATAGCTTCAGTGCACCAAAAACAACCGGTGCCAAAAGTTGCAGTTTCATATTTTGCTGTCGACATATCAGGACCTGTATTTAATGTTGATGTAAAACTCTTTCCTGTACTTTCTGTCTGGGCGCAGGAAAAAAAACTTCCCAGGAAGGTAAAAATTGTAATGACGTTTAAATAATACATATCGGTTCGTTTTTCACTTACCTGTTACAAAGCAAATCCGGTGCAAGTTAAGTATGTTTGTTTTGTACATTTTGTTAAGTATGGCTGATGCATTTTGCATTTATACTATTGTTAACAAGTAAAGCAATCTTCAGCAAGATACAAAACGTTGAAAAGACGAAATTCGCAGATTAAAAATTATTCAGCATAGTATGAAGTTATTTCCGGCATCGGCTTCGGTTCAACTTGAATTTGAAAAGGTAAAATTGTTACTGGTAAACCATGCACAAGGGGAGTATGCGAAATCCCGTGCCAGCCAGCTACGTATTCATACAAAGAAAGAGTTTATTGAAACGGAATTGAGACAAACACATGAGTACAGGCAATTATCACAGCATGGAACTTATTTTCCTAATGATCATATCCTGAATCTATCGAGGGAACTAAAATTACTTGGGATTCCTGGTGCCGTTTTATCTGGCGGTGAACTGATCCAGGTGCGCAAACTTGCCGAAAGCCTTGAGCGGATTTTCAGGTGGTTTAATGCAGAAAGAAAAACGGCTTTTCCAGCTTTGGCATTGGTTATAAAAAATACCCGTTATGAAAAGAAAATATTAGAATTGATCAATGAGGTGATCGATGAAATCGGGCAGGTTGTGGATAATGCATCTCCTGAATTGCGCACAATCCGAATGAGCCTTTACAAAAAACGCAATGATCTGCGCAGGATGTTTGATAAACTGATTGCCAAATTAAATAAGCAGGGATACCTGGCAGATATTGAAGAAAGTTTTATGAATGGCCGCCGCGTTATGGCAGTATTTGCAGAACAGAAAAGAATGGTAAAGGGTATTCTGCATGGTGAAAGCGATAGCCGCAAAACTACTTTTATTGAACCTGAAGAAACCATCGGTCTTAATAATGAAATTTTTGAGCTGGAAAATGATGAACGTAAGGAAGTATATCGCCTGCTCCGGGAATTGACAAAAAGATTAGCTGCTTATGCTTCCTTGCTGGCTGACTGGTATGAAGTGATGGGTGAATATGATTTTATTAATGCCAAAGCTAAACTGGCTATGGATATTAACGGGGAGTTCCCATTGCTCACTGATTCAGCACATATACATTTAGTGGATGCATATCATCCGTTACTTTATTTATATAACCGCAAACTGAATAAAAAAACGCTGCCCATTACCGTTACACTCGATGAAAAAAATCGCATATTGGTTATCAGCGGTCCTAATGCCGGTGGTAAAACCGTTACTTTAAAAACGGTTGGCCTGTTGCAAATGATGGTGCAAAGCGGTTTGCTTGTACCGGTTCATCCATCTTCCGTGTTTGGTATTTTTAAACAACTGATGATTCATATCGGGGACACGCAAAGCCTGGAATTTGAACTGAGTACATACAGCAGTCATCTGCTGAACATGAAACATTTTATGGAAAATGCAAATGGCCGTACTTTATTTTTTATTGATGAATTAGGCAGCGGGAGTGATCCCAATTTAGGTGGCGCTTTTGCAGAAGTTATCCTGGAAGAACTGGCCCGCAAACACGCCTATGGTATTGTTACAACGCATTACCTGAACTTGAAAGTGATGGCCAATAAAACCGCCGGAATTATCAATGGAGCCATGGCATTTGATGAAAAAAATCTTTTACCGCTATACAAACTGGTAGTTGGTAAACCAGGTAGCTCTTATACATTTTCCATTGCAGAAAGAATCGGTTTGCCACCGGCTTTGATCAACCGGGCAAGGAAAATGGTTGATGAAGAACATTTTAAGCTGGATAAATTATTAAATAAAACGGAACAGGATCTTGATTTGGTTGAAAAACAGAAAAAAGAATTAAACCAGTTAATTAAAAAGAATGATCAATTAAAAGCTGAATTAGAAAAAACGCTGGATAAGGAAAAGCATCGCCAGCAAGTGGAAATATTAAAACAGCAGAATAAATTCAAAGAAGATCAATTGGCCTACCTGAAGGATATGGAGCGAAAATTGAAACAACTGACTGTTGTATGGAGGAAGGAAGAAAACAAACAAAAAGTAATCAGGGAAATGGAAAATCTTTTGTTCAAAAAGAATGAACAAAAGAAAGTTGGCCGCATGCAGAAGAAGATTGATTCAAAATTTGAAGAAGTGGGAGGTGAAATTAAAATTGGCGACAAAGTAAAAATGAAACGTAATCACCAGGTAGGCGAGGTAATGGAATTAAGAGGAAAGAGAGCAGTGGTAAAAATTGGATTACTGCCCATGCAGGTTGAAAAGCAGGATTTGGTGGTAGTAAAAGCCAAAGAAAATGAGATGTGATTAATTATTGGAGCTGGTTTACAAATAAAATAAAGCGAAGCCTTACGGGGCTTCGCTTTACATTTTAATGGATTTAGTAAGTAAAATCGATCTTATGCGTTGGAATGAATATAATTTTCCAATTGATGAATCGTTTCCGCTTGCTCCAAAATAGTTTCTTTCACCACATCACTCATAGAAACAATTCCTATTAACAGTTCACCATCAAATACGGGAAGGTATCTGATATTTTTATCGCTCATAATTTCCATGCATTGATCAACGGTCATATCCGGTGTTATGCGTGGAAGGTCGGTTGACATGATCTCTGCAACAGTAGTTTCGGTTGAACTTTTACCTTGTAAAATAATTTTTCTGGAATAATCCCTCTCGGTGATGATGCCTTCATAATTGCCTTCGCTCATTACGATCATTGATCCGATATTTTTTTCAGCCATGATGGCTAAAGCTTCGATAACTTTTGCGCCAGGTAAAATGGTTACGGGTTTAATTTTTTTTCGGGAAAGGATTTGTTTTACCTTATTCATGCGGCAGTTATTTTGTAATTGTAATTTACAAAAGAATATACGGTCAAACAAAAAAAATATACGCAGGTTAATTTTTTCAAGTTGTAAACTTTGTTAGTAACTGCATAATATATTTTTTTAACGGGGATGTACATTATACAATTCAAATGCCTAAGTCAATTAAGTGGCCCTTATTTTCCACCAGTATTTTCATTTTAAACTTTTGAACCTTTTGATTTACAGGCAACCAGGTTCCACCAGCTTTTGAAATGATCAACATGCCACTATCATTACCCATTACTGCAAAATCATTAGTTACGGGTCCTTTGGCGAAATAATCAATACCATATTTTACCGATAATTCTTCACATGTTGCCAGAACATCCCTTGATGGGATGCCAATTTCAATGAGCATTTCAATGGTTTCAGCTGAAAATGGTTTGTCTGAAATAATCTTACGATCATAATGCGTAATAAATTCGAGGATGTTTTGATTGTTATCGTGAAAATAAAATGATTTTGCATTCCAGTTTTTAAAATCGGCTATCACGCTTTCTGCAGAGAATGGTAAAATTGGTGTGCGTTCACCTACCCACTCAAGGGCTTCCTGTAATTTATTATTGGGTATATGAAAAGCAAAGTGATAAACAGGTTTTTCATCTATTATTTCATGAAAGATAACCTGTGAATCACCCGCTTTGAAACCGAAAGAATCGTTGGTTTGTTCATATATTTTAAATGACATTATCTCAGCATAAAAATGTTTTGTTACATTTAGATCATTTGTATAAAGATGCAATTCTTTAATAGTCATCTGTAAATTTACCTATTGTTTAAATTATATATCCTTACTTAATAAATGAGTGCAGGTTTTCTTTTCTTTACCGGTTTAACCTCTTTCTTTTTTATTCCTGTTAACTCATTCACGTGTTTTTCAATAAATAACAATGGGTCATATTTTTTAAATTCTTCTCTAAGCATCATCACATTATTCTTGTAATGATTTTTTTGTAAAACCAGTTTTACGGCTGCACGAATCAGCAATGGATCTGGTGTTTCCGTTTTTAAATTGATCCCTAATTCAAAATATCCAACCCTGGAGCATATTTCGTTTTTCCCTTCATGTACACCGGCAACAACCATGGGCAGTTTATGTTGAATAGACATCAATACACCACCATAGCCGCCATTGGTTATAAAAACATCACAGGCTGGCATGATTTCATCAAAGGGAATAAAATCTTCTATAATAAAATTTTCATCCGGGTAACTTTTTCTTAATGCTGCTGTTTGTGATCCCCCTGTAGTAACAATTACCATAACATCCGTATTTCTAAATGCTTCTAAGGTTGGAATAATGATCTTGCCCGGATCTTTTTCCACAGTACCCTGTGTCACCAGTACTTTCTTTGAATAGTACCTGAAATTTGCTGGTAATGTGTAAGTGGATTTATCTTTTGACGCCGGTAACAGCGGGCCAATAAAATGAATATGTTTACTCATATCACTTCGGAAATATTCAAATCCTGGTGTGCCACTTTGTAAAACCCGCGATGCAAAAAACAGCATCGCATCAAATACATTTTTATCTGTGATGATACCATGTTCTGCTAAAACCTTTCTCATGAGTTTGTTTGAAGAACGGAACAGCACTTTATCACTGATCTTTCTTAATATAACCTGTTTCCATTGGCCAAGCCAGTTTACGGCTGGTAGCATACCTAATCCATAGGGAGCCAGGTTGCGGCTGGTTTCCATTAATGGAAATACACTGATACTAATTACGGGTTTTTTTAGTTTCTCTTTTACAAATGGACTACCTGTAAATGCTGAATCACAAATTAAAATATCAAAATCAAATGAAGATTGTATTTGTTTGATATCCTCAAAAAATAAAGGTCCCTGGCTGATGAAAAAATATTTTAAATCAAAATTCAATTTGCTGATCTTATTATTTATTTTCTTTCTTTCAGGAAAATATTCATCCACGGTAAACTGGTTAAATTGTTTGGCCTTTATAAATGGATAATGGTGGATTTGCATGTTTTGCAATTTGTCCAAATAAACATCCTGCGCATACCAGCGCACATCATGTCCAAGGTTTTTGAGGTGTAATGCAAGACTTGTTAATGGATTGAAATGTCCATCAGCAGGTATATTTGCAAATAAAATTTTTATCTGCTTCATGATAATAAATTTTTAGTCTGTCGAAATGAATTTTCAGGATAGAGAATAAAAGGAGCCTGAACTCCTTTTATTCACATATTATTTATGATTGCTGTCGATAAACAAAGCCATTTAGGATGACATGAGTAAGTCCATTGCTTTTTTCAACCAGCATTTTGGTTGGATAATATCCTGTTTTTTGAACTTTTGCCGATTGCGGGATGCTTCTTTCAAACGATTGGGTGTTTTTTAAAAAATCCAGGGTGATCATGGGTTCATAAAAATTCACTTTACCGTCATAAGATCCATAAATAAATGTTTGTGTAAAAGGAGCTCCATTTATTTCAGGAGATGTTACATCAACCCAATGCGCACCCATTTGTGGTGCTCCACCACCGAAATTCACGTATGTTGGCGGAAAATAATCCGGGGCTGGCCAGTTGTCAAATTTTTCAGGTGCTAGATTATACGGTGGAATAGCTGCAATTTCCTCAGGCGTTGGTAAATAAAAATGAAAATCAAAATGTGGTATTCCATAAATTGGTTCTGGTTCATGTCCCATTGGATTCCATCCCATACCAACATGATTAAAAGGTGTACTTGCCAAAGCTTTTGGATGGAGTTTTAATGTGTAACTGTTTTCCATATTATGACCCGAATGATCACCATCATCTTCATGGCCAATAGGAACCGAGTTCAATGCCTGGTCTGTTAATGTAACGGCTAACTTTTCAGGTGTGCCATTCTTTGCTAACTGGATCCATGTCCATGCTTTACCGCCGTGTACACTTACTTCCGGTCCACGGAATATACCTGGTTGTAAAATGTCATCATTTTTTTTACAGGATGTCAATAAGCTTCCAGCTGCTAATGCAACTAATAAAAATCTTTTCATGTTTGTTGGTTTAATGTTTAATGGTTTTTAATGATGGGACAAATATCTTTTACTAAGTGTAGCAAGAAAAGTATGTGGTGCATGAAATGCAGGCAGCAGGTAATGAACCTGTAATATTATACGGATGTATTGAAAAATGAAATCGAAAGTAATTCTCCAATCAAAATGAATTTTATTTTTACCTATTCAAAATACTTGTAAGCACTTTGTCGGTACATTAATCAATCAGTTCGAAATAAACATCAATTCATCCTCATTTTAATACAATCTATGTTGCTGTTAATTATATTTGGATACCATTAAAAATTATGAGGAAAGTTCTTCCAATAATTATTTTATTTTTTGCATTCCGTTTAACTGCAATTTCACAGCAACATCTGCAATTTTCATTTACCCATTATGATATGAATAATGGGCTGGCTGCTTATGATGCAGGAAGCATAACACAGGATGAGGAAGGTTTTATTTGGATAGGCACCATTAATGGCTTGCAGCGTTTTGATGGCAATCGTTTTATCACCTTCCGGCATGATCCCGCCAATGAACATACATTACCAGATAACTACATTTTTAAAATCCATTATGATAAGAATAAACGGTTATGGGTTTTATTGGGTAATGGTAAGATCGGCATATTCGACACACGAAATTTCAGATTTAAGGAAGTGGCTGTTAAAACATCAAACCAACGGATGCTGGTTTCCGAAAGAAACCTGTTTGAAGACAGCAGGGGGAACCTTTTGTATTATTTCCCTGGAATCGATATTCTGACTTTAAATGAAGCGCAGGACGAATTTACACCAGACTACAGCCTGTTTACCCTGCCACCAAAATTTGAAGTATGGAATATAAAAGAAGATTTAAAGACCGGGAAATTGTACATAGCATGTGATCTGGGTTTTGTGGTTTTTGACCCACTGAGAAATAAAACAAGCTACCGGGATAATAATGCAGGAAACGAAGCATTGATTCAGCAACTGGGTGATCTTGACCAGGTAAGTATATTATTAATAGATAGTAAACAGCGGCTTTGGTTTCACCGGTGGCTGCCGGGACAGGGAGTGCCTGCCTTGTATTGTTACGATCTGCTGAATAAAAAATTAATCATAAACCACCTGGTATTGTTGAATACTTTTCAAAGCTATCATGAATTGAGAACAATGATTGAACAGAAAGACAGCACCATTTGGATAGCGGGGTTATCTGCATTTGCAAAGTACCGGGATGATAAGAAATCATTTCAACCTGTTTATAATGGTTATGTTAATGATCAATCCATTTATTACCAGCGGGTGAATGATATTTTTGAAGATCGGCAAAATAATCTATGGATAGCAACCAGTAATAATGGGGTTTATGTTTTCAACCCAAAACAACAATTGTTTTCCAATATTACCCATATAAACCGTACCACCCAACGCCAGGGTGACGGGAATGTTTTATCATTTGCGCATACTGGTTCGGGTGATATACTTGTTGGAACCTGGGGAGATGGCATTTATAAATACGACAGCAGCCTTAACCGGGTTCCTATAAACATACAGGGATTGGATGAAAATAACGCTTTATCTGGCTGGAGTATGTATAATTCAGGTAAGTACCAGGAAACATGGGTGGGATTGCAACCAGGCGTTATGGTCATTGATGAAAAAATAAACAGGGCAAGAACGTATAATCCGCCCATGTTTAAAAATAGTACGGTGCGGCAGGTTATCCTGGATAATTCAGGCAATGCATGGATCGGTACACAACGGGTTGGCTTAATTAAATGGGTGCGGGAAAAAGGGAAAAAGAATTTTGAAGCCGGTTTTGAAAAATATGATGCAATTCCGGATTGCCGCATTCAAAAAATTTACATCGATAAAAAGGGTTTTATCTGGGTTTGTACCATTAAAGAAGGTATTTATAAAATTGATCCTGTCGATAACCGCATTGTGGATCATATTACTGATAAGGGCCCTGCAACAAAAAAATTAAATTTGAATGATGCCAATAGTATCATTCAGGTCAATGACAGTATCATGCTCATTGCATCAAACGGGTTACATATTTATAATACTCACACCAACACCATCAGGCAATTTTCTATTTCGGAAAAAATTTCTTTGGAAAGGATCATGAGCATGGAAATAGATGCTTCCGGTTATTTATGGGTTTCCCTGAACAATGGACTTTGTAGAATAAACCTGGAAAATAAGGCTTATTTATTTTTCGACAGAAAGGATGGAATGGTCAATGATCTTTTTAATACCAATGCATCATTTCTTTTGCCAGATAACCGGATGCTTTTTGGCAGCTCAAACAGTTTTATTGTTTTTCAACCTTCTAAAGTATTATTTGCAAGTAAACCGCGGGTTGTTTCTATTACAGATTTTAAGGTTAATAACAAGTCTTTGTTGGTGGATTCATTAAAAGCTTTATCAAAAATTGAACTATCACATCTGCAAAATTCCATTGTCATTGAATTTGCTGCACTTAGTTTTTTAAATGATTATCCCATTTATTACCAGCTGGATGATATTGATAAAGAATGGCAAAAAGCAAATGATTTAAACCAGGCAGTTTATAATTATTTACCACCGGGTGAGTATGTATTCCGCGTAAAAGCGGTTGATGAATCAGGCCAATCGACTGATAAGATCACCGAATTACATATCAGGGTCAGGGCACCTTTTTGGAAAACCTGGTGGTTCCTGGGTATAGCCATCTTTGTTGCATTAGCAATTATATATTGGCTGGATAAGCAGCGTTTGCAAAAACTAAGAGCTACCGAAAGTATACGTACACGAATAGCCACCAGTTTAACGGAAGACATGAGCAATTCCCTGAGCAGTATTAATATTTCCAGTGAGTTGGCTAAAACCAAAGTGGATACCGATAAGGAAAGAACCCGCGATTATATTGAACATATCAGTGAAACCAGCAACCGCATGGTACAGGCAATGTATGATATGGTTTGGAGCATTCATCCTAATAACGACACCATGAAGAATACGCTTGAAAGGATGAAGGATTTTGCCATTGAAATGGAAAGCTTATATAATATCGATATCATTTTTGATATTGATGAAGCGGCTATCAGGCTTGACCTGGATATGGAATACCGGTATGAGTTGTTGGCTATTTTTAAAGAAGCTATTTGGAACGCTATAAAACATGCTGATGCAAAACATATACAGGTAAGTATCCGCATCAAAAAAGACAGGTTCTTTATGTTTATAGAAGATGATGGAAAGGGATTTGATCTCAGCACGGCCGTACTTGCCCGCGGAATAAATGATATGCGGCGTCGGGCGAATGCAATAAATGCCAGTTTCTATATCGAATCATCCATCAATACCGGAACCGTTGTAAAAATTGAAATGAAAGTTTGATTTACTTTCCCAGCCACCTTTTAAAATCACTGACTCTTTCGCGACTAACCAACGCTTCTTTATCTACCTGCGGTTTTAGGTATAACATTAACCTGTTACCAAAATAATCGTGTATCTGGTCTACACTGTTGATAGAAACATAAAAGGAGCGGCTAATGCGAAAATACTTTTCGGGATCAAGCATTTCTTCTAATTCATCCATGGTATAATCAACCACAAATTTTTTGTTATCAAATGTTTTAAAAAAATTTAAACGGCCATCACTATAGAAATAAGCTATTTGATCTGTTTCAATGCTAACCAGTTTCTGTGCCTGTTTAACCAAAAACCTTTTACGATATTCCTTGCCCTGCATTTTTTGCTGAAGTTCTTTTACCAGGTTTTCAATATTGAATACCGGCGACTCATTAGCATCTTTATAAAGCGTTTTTAATTTTTTGTATTTTTCAATAGCAACATGTAAGTCTTCTTTTTGAACTGGCTTTAATAAATAATCAACGCTGTTTACTTTAAATGCTTTTAATGCAAACTCATCATAAGATGTAGTGAATATGACCGTACTTTTTACATCTACTTTATCAAAAATTTCAAAACTCTGCCCATCGCATAATTCAATATCCATTAATATAAGATCAGGCGAAGGATTGTTCAGTAACCAGTTTACGGATGACCGGATGCTGTCGGCTACGCCCACAACTTCGGCCGATTCATCCACCGCGTTTAAAGTTTTACGTAATTTTTTTACCGCCAGTTCTTCGTCTTCGATGATTAATACTTTCATTTAAAAATTTTTCTTTGTTAGCTGACCAGGGAATTTTAAAATTAATTCGTGACCCTTGACTTGTCCAGGCATCTTTAAGGTAAAATAACTACAATTCATTTTGATTTTGTTTAGGCTTCGGGTGAATTGTTATATTTTATGAATGAATTGCTTTGCCTTCTTTTAGTTATTTATAAGGGGAATAACCACTGAGAATTCTTTGCCATCATCATTGACCATAATTTCTTCCTGCTTCATCAGTTTATATTTATTGGATATATTGGTGAGCCCGATTTTGTTAGATAATATCTTGGTCGATTTTCTCTGCAGGTTATTTGTTACAACCAATTTACCGCTGTTCGTTGTCATGATCAGGATATTCAGTGGGCAATCCTTTTGAATGACATTATGTTTTACAGCATTTTCCACCAGCATTTGAAGTGTAAGCGGTGGAAGCATGTATTTTAAGTATCGTTCATCAATGATTGTTTTTAATTCCAGGCCATCACTGTAACGGGTTTTCAGCATGTGGAAGTAGGATTGTATAAAGAGCATTTCATTTTTTAAGCTGGTTAACCCGTCTTCATTGCTTCGCAGCATATACCGGTAAACCTTACTCATTTCGTCAATGAATTCCTCTGCTTTTTCCGGATCTTCGGCAATCAGGGATGATAAAGAATTGAGGCTGTTAAAAAGAAAATGTGGATTCACCTGCCCTTTTAAACCCTCAAGCTGGCTTTGCAGGTTTTCTTTTTTCAGGTTTTCAGCTTCATCAACCAAAAGCCGCCACTTTTCATAAAACGCCGCCCCCTCGTTCAGGCTTGTTGCTAACAAATTACTGAAGATGCCAATGACCAGCAGCCAGGCAAAATGATTCCAGTTTATTTCATAATCCAGGAAATGTATATAATCATACCCTAAAAAAATAATGGTAATGCCAGCTACCGTAATCAGGGTCAGGATTACCAGGCTGATACCAATTCGTTTAAACGTCTGGCTGTATTTTGGAAAACGGTATTGCATGATACCTGCCACCATGCCGCATGAAATGTAAATCAATATTAAGATGCCTAAAGTAGCAAGGGTAGCCAATAAAAGGACACGTAATTCTGAAAAGTATCGAAACCCATAAAGTACAAAATTGATTCCCACGGCAATCGGGGGAAGGATGATGAACATGATCATCCATTCGTTTTTTGAATATATTAAGGGTTTCATGTATTGTACCTCTAATTTACTTTTTTAAAGGATACAACTTATTTAATAGGTATGAATTGCAGGGAATGCTGCATGAATTGTTTTTTGTTAAATACTACGGGAAATGGAAAAATTAAAATTGATGTAAACAAGCGGATACTGAACAACTTTATAGTCACTGCTTTCTGCAATTCACTACGTATTTGTTTCAATTCATTATTTATTCATTTGACCTGGCTTCCGGGCTGATGCATCTTTGTGGAGTAAACAAAATTTATTCATCGCCTGTCAATAAAATTTTGCTACGGGCACAAAACCATTCAAATGGAAAAGTTGAAGTTTGCCGCCGAGTTTGCGGTCTTGTTGCTGTCCATTCCAATATTGATATTTGTGGGGTTGGTTCATTAATTTATTTGAAATCATTTTCCCCATCAATAAAACAACGGATATGGATAACTGTAAATAAAACGCTATAAC
Organism: uncultured Chitinophagaceae bacterium; assembly: GCA_946885335.1. The sequence goes on along the minus strand of CAMPGG010000023.1, from coordinate 550 downwards.
GACCTGGTTATAGCGTTTTATATTTTTTATTACATTCTCCTGCATTCTTCTGCGCATTTCCGGCACATGTCGGCACATTCCTGGCAATGTTTGGTTTGATGTTTACCACATTCAGCACCACATTTTTCACAGATCTCGGCACAAATCGTGCAAATATCTTTCGCTTTTTCACTTCCTAAACTCATTAATTGGGCGGCTGCATAACATATGGCTGCACATTCCATATCCAATTGTATACATTTGGCCATCATCTTAATATCTTCTTCCTGTGTACAGGAACTTGCGCAATGATTACAAACTGCGGCGCATTGCAGGCAGGCGTCTATACACGCTTTGTAGGTGTGATAATCATTCATAACAATCGTTTTTACATTTAAAAATTTAAACAATGCAATTAATATGCCTTTTGATCAGCATTATCCTCCTTTGAAATAGTTGGGTTGATTCTGACATCAGTGAAATAAAAACAGGTAGGCATGATACCAGGCTAAATGTTACTAATCATCCTGAAATTAGATTCTAATGCATAAAAAAATGCAGCTATTGATAT